>NZ_CBFFRK010000069.1:0-22975 GCF_965644245.1 Erwinia sp. V71 | reverse complement strand
GATTCAGGCAACCGTCTGTGGTGTTTGCAGAGCTAAGATTGGCGGCTTAGCGTTGCACTTCGGAGTTGAATCCGCCAGCGTCTCGGTGGTGAACAGGGTATAGCTAAAGTTACTGGCGAAGTCGATCCCGGTCGCCTCTTTAAATTCACGTAATCCGGCAGCCTGCGGTTTTTCCTGAAATCTGATTTTGCCGCCTGTTACCACCCACTGGCCGGCATAATCGGGAATGGCGGATTTGCTCTGTTTTACGCCCATGCTGGTGACAAATGCACTGTGCAGTTTTTTTTGGGCAATAATCAGTTTAATGTTTCCGGAAGGATCTTTTGTGTAAGGCAGCAGATAACATTGCATAGGGTCACCTTTATTTGCATTGTTAAGGTCGCGGAACTGCGCCACTTCCCTGTTGTGAATACTGCATGTTGTTATCTCATTGTAGTCGCTGATTTGACGGTATCTGGCGGTTTTGTATGGGAAAGAATAAATAACTCATCAAATTCTGCCCAGCCATGTATGGTATATCTGTTTTCTGTCGCATCCGCGATGCCTTCTCCTGTTATGGCGGGTAAAACAACCTATGAATCTTCTCAAACTGCTTCCTGTGGCATTTGTTTGTATTCTGTTGCTGTCGTTTGGCGCCAGCCTGGCGCAGTCCGCCGGGCATAACAGCGGCGAAGGCTGGTGGTCCGCGCGGCGCGATTCCGCCGGGATCGCGCCAGATCCGCACCAGAATGCCAGCACGGCGATTGTGCAGGTGTACGCGGCGCAAACTTATGGCTGGAAAGGCTGGTTCGCCGTGCATCCATGGATTATCTATAAGCGTGCAGGAGAAACCCGTTACCATCGCTATGAAGTGATCAGCTGGGGCAGCGATGACAAGGTGCGTCACAACCAGAACATTGCCGATGCTTACTGGTATGGCGCTAAACCGCGGTTGCTGGTTGAGCACCGTGGTGCGGCCGCGGCGGCGATGATCCCGCAGATTGAAGCGACGATTAACGACTACCCATGGCCGCGCACCTACCACGCGTGGCCGGGGCCGAACAGCAACACCTTCCTGGCGCATATTGGCCGTGAAGTCCCTGAGCTTAAACTGAACTTACCGGCGAATGCCATCGGCAAGGA
The DNA here is from genome assembly GCF_965644245.1 of Erwinia sp. V71. Classification (NCBI taxonomy): domain Bacteria; kingdom Pseudomonadati; phylum Pseudomonadota; class Gammaproteobacteria; order Enterobacterales; family Erwiniaceae; genus Erwinia; species Erwinia sp. V71. The sequence goes on along the minus strand of NZ_CBFFRK010000069.1, from coordinate 21,853 downwards.
TTTCCGTTCGTTACTCAGCCCGGTGGGATTACCGCCGTCCGGCAAAGGCGTGCAACTCTCACTGCTGGGCCTTGCTGGCGTGACGCTCGGCGGGCAGGAAGGGCTGGAAGTGAATGTGCTGGGGCTGAATCTGGGGATGGCGTTTGACCCACCCGCGCTGCGGCTGCCGTTTGTGGGTCAGCTGGGTAATGACGATACGCAGCCGGATAAAGGCTGAGCCACGATAACGTGCGTTGCCAGTGAACTGCTGCACCGGCAACGCGTTCAGGCGTTTATCCGTGCAGTAAAAACAGCGTCGCCAGCCCGAGGAAAATAAAGAAGCCGCCGGTATCGGTTAAGGCGGTGATTAACACACTGGAACCAACCGCCGGATCGCGCTTCAGTTTGGTCATAATCAGCGGGATCAGCACCCCCATCAGCGCCGCCAGCAGCAGATTCAGCACCATCGCCAGCATCATCACGCCGCCGAGTGCCGGATTGTCATACATCAGCCAGGTCACCAGCCCCATAATGCCGCCCCAGAACAGCCCATTAATCAGCGCGACACCCAGCTCTCTCAGCAATAAAAAGGAGAAGTTACCCGGCTCCACCTGATGCAGCGCCATCGCGCGGACAATCATGGTAATCGTCTGATTACCGGTATTACCGCCGATCCCGGCGACAATCGGCATCAGTGTTGCCAGCGCCACCAGCTGCGAAATGGTGGCTTCAAACAGACCAATCACGCGCGACGCGACAAACGCGGTGCACAGATTAATGGCCAGCCAGGCCCAGCGGGTGCGCACCGCTTTTTTCACCGGCGCGAACACATCCTCTTCCGGGCTTAAACCGCCCATTTTTCGGATATTGCTGTCGCTGGCTTCGTTGACCAAATCCACCACGTCTTCAATTGTCACGCGGCCAATCAGCTTGCCCTGCGGATCGATCACTGCAGCGGAAATCAGGTTATAACGTTCAAACGCACCTGCCGCCTCTTCTGCTTTATCATCAAGCGGAAAGTGGTGGGCCTGGCATTCATCACCTCGGCAACCTGTTTATCCGGGGTGTTCAGCAGAATTGCCGTCAGCGGCAGCTCGCCCAGCAGACGGTTTTGCTTGTCGGTAATAAACAGTTTATCGGTGCCGTCCGGCATGACTTTTTTGCGCCGCAGGAAGCGCTGCACGGTGGCCAGGCTGACATCGTCACGCACTGTCAGCAGGCTGAAGTCCATGATGCGGCCGACGCGGTCACGGTCGAAATGCATCATATTGACCACATGCGCGCGTTGCGCCGGGTCAAGTGACGCCAGCAGGCGTCCCGTGAGGTCGCGCGGCAGATACTTCGCCAGATAAGCCTGATCGTCAATATCCAGCGGCGCGAGGGCGCGCAGGATAGCCTTGTCGCTCATCTCTTCCGTCAGGCTTTCCCAGACCGTTTCGGAGGCTTCAACCAGCACCTGCCCGCGGCGGTCATCGTCAATCAGGTGCCAGAGCGCCAGGCGTTCATCCTGCGGCAGCGCTTCCAGAATATCCGCAAGGTCAGCCGCATGGAGCAGGGCGATTGCCGCCTGCAATTGGGCGATGGCGGCCAGGTGTGGCAATGGCGCCTGCGGATGATGCAGCAGCGCGTCGACCAGATCATGGTCATTAAGCAGTTGATTAAGAATTTGGCTGCGAATTTCAGCCAGTTGCAGAGGGTGAGAAGCTGCAGACATAAAATAGATATTCCCCGCGTCGCGAAAAATAGCGACAAAACAGCATAAGGCCGGTGAAACAGGCTTATGAAATGAGGGTAAGTTGTCTCAGTAAAGGCAACTTAACGCTCGTGTCATCACTGAGCAGTCGTGGCTGGCGGCGGAGTACTGAGCGCCGGTGTCTCTTGCGCCGCTTTCTTTTGCTGATGGTGTTCTATCGCGCCCGGAATGGTGTAAATCAAGCGTCCGAGCAGGATAATAAAACTGACCAGCAAAACAACCCGCGTTATCCGTCCAGTTTTCTTGTGCCGTGGCAGTGGTGTGGCGTTATTCACGCATCGGTTCCTGTAGCAAACCTGCTTGCGCAGGCAATAACATTATTTAGGCACAGCAAGGCAGTCAGGTCAATGCGCCGCGCTGCATGAACCGCTATCTAAACAGCCCAAACCTAACTGTCAGTTAAACGTATTGGTTGTACAAAAAATTACCAACGCATTGGTTGATTTATGTCAAACTAGCAGTGGTCTGACAGCGATCAGACGGCCCCCAGCCGGGGGGGGGGCCAGCCTGTCACGGGCTTCTTCAGGACGAAGAGCGGTCAATACCCGCGTATGCGTGGTGAGGGCTGCAACACATGATGGTGTTTATGCTCAAAAAATTCAGTTACCGATATTTCAGCACGCACTGGTGGGGACTGCCGTTGCTGCTGCCGCTTATGTTAATGCCGGTCGCCGGCCATTTCTCTGTTCGTCTGCAACTTGCTGAAGGCTATGTCTACCTGATCTATCTGCCGCTGGCGCTGATGGTGGCGATGCTGATGGTCTTTAACTGGGCGGCGCTGCCGGGATTGTGCCTCGCCATGCTGCTGCGTTACTTCTCACTGATTTCGCCGGGGCAGGCGTTGCTGGTGACGGTGCTGTTTCTGCTGGGGATAACCCTCAGCTGGGCGGGGTATCGCATGCATAGCCGCAACCGCTGGGGCGTAGGCTTTGGTGAAATGAGCCAGGCGCCGGGGCGGCTGTTCTGGCTGGCGTTTTTCCTGCCGACTCTGATACTGATTCTGCTGCAGATGGCAGTGACGCTCGGCGCATTGCCAGAGGGCAGTGCCATCTTCTCCGAGGACCCGTTTGCACTGCGCACGCTGATTAATTATCAGGCGCTGCTGCTCTCCTGCGTCTCCAGGCTGCAGCTTTTTTACTGGCTGGTGCGCATCATCAAGAATCCCCGTTTTGCACTGAGCTTATGGCGACGGCTGCCGCGCCAGATGGCGGAAAATGTGCACGGACGTGAACTGCTGTGCTGGGGAGGGCTGATGATCGTGATGCTGGGTATTTTGACGCATTTTCGCCTCGACCGGGAAAATCTGCTGACCAGCGATTACACCCTGACACTGCTGCTGCCGCTGATGTTATGGGCGGCGATGCGCTTCGGCCATCTGCTGACATCGCTTAGCTGGTCACTGATCATGATTGTGCTGTATCAGTTGCGTGAACAGTTTCTCGATATGCCAATGCAGCTGCAGCAGCTGGCGATTATCTCTTCTAACCTGCTGGTGTTTACCATCACCATTTTTCTGATGGCGGCGATTGGTACACGTCAGCGGCGTATGATGATCAAAGCAAAGCGTGCGGCACTGACCGATCCGGTGGTCGGTTTGCCGAATTTACGTGCTTTGGGCGTCGATCTTGCGGCGTGTGGTCACTCAACGCTCTGTTTTCTGCGTATCCCTGAACTCGATTTTCTCAGCCGCACTTATGGCCTGCAGCTGCGTATTCAGTACAAACGCTGTCTGGCCGACTATCTGCAGCCGTGTCTGCAGGAAAATGAAGCGGTGTATCAGCTGCCGGGGTTCGATCTGACGCTGCGGCTGGACAATGCGCCATCAATGATGCGGATTGAGCAGATCGCGACCCAGCTGAAAAATTACCGTCTGACATGGGATGGTTTGCCGCTGCAGCCGGGCGTCGGGCTGAGTTTTTGCAGCGTCAGGCCGCCGGTCGGCCATCTGCATGAACTGCTTGGTGAGCTGAGCGCGATGGCGGAAGTGTCGCTGAACAGCGGTCTGCCGGAGAATCTGCAGCAGGGCGGCATACCGGTACAGCGCAAAGTGAAGGATAAACTGGCGATGCTGCATGAAGTGCAGTTCGCGCTGGATAACGACAAATTCTTACTGCTGGCGCAGCCGATTCAGGGGCTGCGGGGGGATGGCTACCACGAAATATTGTTGCGTATGGTGGACAGTCAGGGAGGGCTGCTCAAGCCCGGTCTTTTTCTGCCGGTGGTGCATGAATTTGGTATGAGCTGGGAGATTGACCGCTGGGTACTGGAAAAAAACCTCAGCTTTATCGCACATCATCGCGAAGCGCTGCCTGCCGCGCGTTTTGCCGTGAATCTGTTTGCATCGACCCTGTGTCGCCCGCATCTGGCAAATGAGATCGCCGCTATGCTGAGGCAGCGCAATGTGGAGGCCTGGCAACTGATTATTGAAGTGGAAGAGACGCGTATGCTGAATGAACTCGCCTGGGGCAACCGTTCTATTCGCCAGCTGCGCGAGCTGGGCTGCCAGGTCGCCATTGATGATTTTGGCACCGGCTACGCCAGCTACACCCGCCTGCGTGATATCCAGGCCGATATGCTGAAAATTGATGGCAGCTTTGTGCGCAATATTCTCACCAGCAGTCTGGATTACCACATTATTGACTCCATCTGCAGCGCCGCACGGCTGAAGCGGATGAAAGTGGTGGCCGAATTTGTTGAGAGCGAGGAGGTGGCCGCGGCGCTGCGCAAACTCGGCGTAGATTATCTGCAGGGGTATGCCATTGGCATGCCGCAACTGCTGACCAGCCTGGCGTCAGCAGGCAGCGCGGCAATCAATCCTTAACCGGCGATTTACGTGCCAGCAGGGTGGCGAAGCGCAGGCTGATGCGATTGCCATTGGCATCGGTTTTAAACAGCTGCCCGACATCTTCGTTGTACTTCACAATATGCCACTTGCGGTAATAGTGGCTGAGTTCACCGGACTTAAAGGTAAACGGGAACGGCAACGGGCAGGGATAGTCAGCGGTATCCATGGCGCAGACAATCAGGTTGTAGCCATCTCTGACGGTGCTGGCCTGCATGTCGGCGATCAGCTGTGGAATGGTTTCCGGCTGCAGGAACATCATCACGACGGTGGACAGCACCAGATCATATGCGCCATTAAAACGCAGCTGATTGAGATCGCGGATGCCGCAGTTAATCCCGCTCAGCGATTCGGCAGCAATAATGTGTTCCAGCGTCGCGATACTGTCGGCATTTTTGTCCCAGGCGGTGACGTCAAAGCCAAGCTGGTTCAGATACAGGGTATTGCGCCCGCTGCCGCAGCCCACATCCAGCGCGCTGCCATGTGTCATCCGGGCAGCGGCTTCAACAACTTCGGAGTGAGGGGCGCTAAGCTGATACTTGCTGGTGAAGAGGTTATCGGTGGTTATCGTGGTCATCTCGTTATTCATCTGTGCCAGCCGGTGCGCCTTGCGGAGCACCGGCGGTTTTCCTCAGGCTTGTTCTTCCTGAATAATCAGTTTCCAGCCATCCAGCTCCTGCCAGTAAGCCTGTTCACGCTCGAGGTCGAGCTGTACCAGGTTATTCTGGGCAAAATAGCCATTCGGGAAGGTGAGCGTCCAGCTGCCATCGTCGGTCGCCAGCTGCAGCGAGTCCGGTTTGGTGGTTGCCTGGCGCTGGTTGTTCAGCAGCGCACCTAAACGCAGCAGGAACACCAGTGGCAGAAACTGTTTTTTCTTGAACAGTGTCAGACGCGGCATTTCATCGATTTTCACCGCTTTACGGTGGTAGCGCACCAGCATCGCCAGCAGTGACTGCTGATCCTGATTAAAGCCTGGCAGGTTGGTGTTCTGCAGGATATAGGCCGAGTGGCGCTGCATACCGCTGTGGTTAATGGTCAGTCCGACTTCATGCAGCATCGCCGCCCATTTCAGCAGTGCGGCCAGCTGTGGATTGGCCAGTTTCGGATTCTGATCTTTCCACTGCAGGTACAGCTCTTCTGTGGTTTCCAGTACCCGCCGCGCCTGATCGGCATCGATATTGTAGTGGTTCGCCAGACTCTGCGCGGTACGGCTGCGGATGTCCTGATGACGGAAACGGCCTTCCATCTCATACAGCACGCCTTCACGCAGCGCACCGTCGGAGAGGCGCAGTTCACGGATCGCCAGCGCATCAAACACGCCGCACAGAATCGCCAGTCCTGGCACAAACACCGCTTTACGTTCTTCCGACAGCCCAGGCAGGCTCAGAGCATCAAACGAACGGTGTTTAATCACCTCTTCGTACAGCATCTCCAGCCGCTCAGGTGTGACGATTTTCTCTTTTTCGCCCATCGCCAGCAGCACCTCGCAGGCGGCTTTGATGGTACCCGATGCACCCAGCGCATACTGCCAGCCGAGCAGACGGTACTGCCACGCCAGCGTCTCCAGCTTTTGTGTGGCAGCGAGGCGGGCACGGCGGAAATTCTCTTTGCTGATGGTTCCCTGCGGGAAATACATTTGCGCGAAGCTGACGCAGCCCATACGGCGGCTTTCTACCAGCTTGGGCTCAAAGTCTTCGCCGATCACCAGTTCGGTGGAACCGCCACCAATATCGATCACCAGCTTGCGGCCTTTCTCCGGCTGCGTGTGTTCCACGCCCATAAAAATCAGACGCGCTTCTTCATGGCCGGAGATCACTTCAATCGGATACGGGATCACATCCGCCGCGCGCTGCAGAAAGTCTTCGGCATTTACCGCTTCACGCAACGTATGCGTACCAACAATGGTGACATTCGCCGCGCTGAATCCCTGCAGACGTTCGGCAAACAGCGCCAGGCAGTTCAGCCCGCGCTGGATAGCCTCTTCACTGAGTACGTTATTAGCATCCAGACCATCGGCCAGATGTACCCGCTGTTTCAGTCTGCCCAGTACCTGCATGGCGCCGTCGACAACCCGGGCGATCACCATGTGGAAGCTGTTCGAACCGAGGTCAATGGCAGCAAATTCCTGCGGTCTGGGCGTACTTTTGTGGGATATTGGCATAGTAACTTTTATTCAGGTTGTTCCAGGGATTTGATGTAATCGTAGATAGCTAACTGCGCACGCAACTTCTTACGGTTGCCGCGTGGCACATAACGATTACTCAGCTCTTTATCGACGAAGCGCGCTTTCAGGGTATCACTGAACAGCAGGTCAATAATATCCAGCACGCGCTGTTTCAGTACCGGGTCCAGAATGGCGACGGCCACTTCGATACGATAGTCGATGTTACGTGTCATCCAGTCCGCAGAGGAAAGATACACTTTCTTGTCGCCTGCGTTATCAAAAATATAGACGCGGTCATGCTCCAGGTAACGGTCGACGATGCTAATCACACGAATATTTTCACTGATGCCTTCGAGGTCCGGGATCAGCGAACACATGCCGCGTACCAGCAGATTCACTTTCACACCCGCGCCGGAGGCCGCATACAGGCGATCCACCAACCCTTTATCCACCAGGTTATTGATCTTCAGCGTGATGCCCCCGCCGATGCCGTTTTGTGCATTCGCGATTTCATTATCGATCAGCTTATACAGCATCTCACGCGAGTTTTGCGGCGACACCATCAGGTGTTCAAAGGTCACCGGACGATACGGGTTTTCAATAAAGTTAAACACCCGGCGCACTTCATTGGTAATGCGCGCGTCGGCGGTCAGCAGTGAGTAGTCGGTATAAATACGTGCCGTTTTTTCGTTAAAGTTACCGGTGCCGATATGTGCATAGCGCACAATCTCGTCATTTTCACGACGTGAAATCAGGAACAGCTTGGCATGAATTTTCAGGCCCGGCGCGGAGAAGATCACCTGCACACCGGCTTCGGTCAGGCGTTTCGCCCAGTGAATGTTGGCTTCTTCATCGAAACGCGCCTGCAGCTCCACCACCACCGTCACTTTCTTGCCGTTATAGGCAGCATGGATCATCGCATCCATAATGCGTGAATCTTTGGCGACGCGATAAATATTGATTTTGATCGCCAGCACGCTTGGGTCAAACGACGCCTGGCGCAGCAGTTCCAGTACGTGTTCAAAAGTATGGTACGGATAATAGAGCAGCACATCACGGTTACGAATGGCGTCAAAACCGTTACGGAAACCGTCAAACCAGATATGGCGCAGCTGTGGCAGCGGTTTGTTGACCAGATTGGCTTTACCGACGTTCGGGAAACCGATGAAGTCTTTAAAGTTATGGTAGCGGCCGCCAGGGATCAGCGAGTCATAGTTGGAGATGCTCAGCTTCTCACACAGCAGCTCCACCATCGAATGAGGCATATCGCGTTGATAGACAAAGCGCACCGGTTCAGCGTTCAGACGCTGCTTCAGGCTGGAGGACATCAGTTCCAGCAGGCTGGATTCCATCTCGGTGACCAGGTCATATTCCGCATCACGCGTCATTTTCATCGAATAGGCGTTCAGGGCGTCGTAATCGAAGAAGCCTTTAAAAATGTCATCGAGGCAGTAACGCAGAATGTTATCCAGCAGGATCATCGGTTTGCGGCGGCGTGGTGTCTCCGGCGGCAGGTTGACGAAACGCGGCACTTTATCGGACGGGATTTCCAGCAGCGCATAGCGAATCTCTTCGCCGCGGATAATCTCCACCGCCAGGTAGGTGTAGTCGTCTTTCAGGAACTCAATCAGATCCGTTTCATGATTAATCACAATCGGCGTGATGTGCTGGCGCAGGTTATGCTTAAAGTAGTGGCGCAGCCAGCTCTGCTGGTTGGGGGAAAGCTGGCGTTCATTAATCAGGAAGATTTGATTACGAGCCATCTCCAGCAGCAGTTCGTTGTACAGGCTGTCGAACTCCTGCTCATTTTTCATTACGCGCTGCTGGATTTTTTTCAGCAAATGGCGCGGTGTGGAGACGGAACCCTGCTCCTCACCAATCAGGATTCGGCGTTTGAGATCGGCGAAACGGACCTTATAGAATTCATCAAGGTTATTGGAGTAAATCCCCAAAAAGCGCATACGTTCAATCAGCGGGTTGGATTTATCTGCGGCTTCCTGCAATACACGTTCATTAAAGGATAACCAACTGAGTTCTTTTTCGATGTATAACTTTTCCTGACCCATCTTTACTCCATTATGCTGATTTGGGACGTAAGGTACTCCAGTGTCCACACCCATTATGGCGAGAGTATGGCAGCAATGTCCAACGTCAACAGTTGTCTTATCAACCGGCTACGGGCAACATAGCGGCTCCCTGGCGAAACGGAAACCATGACCGGCATGATCGAAAACCATATCCCTGTGCAGTTCAGCGACAGACGGCGGCGATTTATCGACCGGCTGACGCGTCGCGTGGTAACAGCATCTGGCGTTGGCATACTGTTGATCATGATGCTGCTTTTCTTCTGGCTGATCTGGGTGGTGACACCGTTGTTTTCATCACCTTCATTACAGCCTGTCAGCGCATTTGCGCTGTGGCAGCCACAGCCCGCTGTCGCCATTGGTCTGAACGACAAATGGGGCTGGCGCATTGACCAGCAAGGGATGGCGCGCTTTATCCCTCTGAGCGGAGAACCGGCAGAACCGGCGCTGCAGCTGGCAAGCGGCCCGGTGCAGGCTGCGCTTACCGCCGACAAATCTGCGGTGCTTTTGTTACAGTCTGATGACAGCGTGAAACTGGTTGCGGCAGATTTAACCACAGACCCGCGAACACCACGCTGGACATACCCGCTCGGCGAGCAGCCGCTGACGATTTCATCCCAGCCTCTGCAACATCCTGCTGTGGCGCGTATCAGTGACGATGAGTGGCGAGTCGCCGCTTCCGCTGGCGATCATCTGGTACTGGCACAACTGCGACGCGACCAGCCCGCGCAAATTCGTACCCTTAACAGCGCCGGTAGCGACCAGCTATTGCTGAGTCCTGATGGTCAGCTGCTGTTTGCCCTGGCGGGAGATTTGCTGCGCGTGTGGCGCATCGACGCGGATAACATCACACTGCGCGATACCCTTACCATACAGGAAAAACCGCAGCAGATGGTGCTGTTAAGCGGCGGCAGTTCACTGCTACTGGCCGGTCCATCGGGTATCGGCCAGTGGTTCGATATTGCCAGTGCCAGCGGGCCACATCTGCAATTTATTCGCCACATTGGCGCGACTCAGCCATTGATTGTCAGCGAGCCGCTGCGCCGCGTGTTTGCCACCTTTAGTGAGCAGGGCCATTTCCAGCTTTACGCCAGTAAGCAGCAGGGACCGGTTTTCAGCCAGAAGCTGGCGCCGGGGATCAGCCTGGCGCAGTTTGCTCCGCAGGGCGATGGCCTGCTGACGGAGCAGGATGGTCGCTGGCAGTACTATCACCTGCACAATCCATGGCCGGACTTTAGCTGGCGCAATTTATGGCAAAAAATCTGGTACGAACATTACCCGGAACCGGCATGGGTATGGCAGTCGAGTGCGGCCAGCGATCACTTCCAGGCGAAATTCAGCCTGGTGCCGATGGTGGCGGGAACGCTGAAAGCCGCAGGACTGGCGATGCTGTTTGCCACGCCACTGGCGCTGGCAGCGGCGATTTACACCGCCTGGTTTATGTCGCCTGCGCTGCGTCGCTGGGTCAAGCCGGGTATCGAAATGATGGGGGCATTGCCCAGCGTGGTGGTGGGGCTGATTGCCGGACTGTGGCTGGCGCCGCGTATCGCTGACCAGCTGGCTGGCGTGCTGTTGCTGCCGTTTGCGCTGGCCGCGACGCTGCTGTTATGCGCCTGGGGCGCACGGCGTTTACCGGCTCGCTGGCGGCGGCGTTTGTGTGCCGAAGGTCGTGAGATATGGCTGCTGGTGCCGCTGTTGCTGCTGGTGAGTCTGCTTTGTCTGTGGCTGGCACCGCAGCTGGATCGCGCCCTGTTTGGTCATGGGCTGGCGGATCGGCTGGCGCAGGGACATGAGCAGCGCAATCTGCTGGTGGCCGGCGTGGCGATGGGGTTTGCGCTGGTGCCGCTGATTTTCACCCTGGCGGAGGACGCCATTTTCAGTGTACCGGCTTCACTCGGCCAGGGCTCGCTGGCGCTGGGGGCCACGCCGTGGCAAACCCTGTCACGGGTGGTGCTGCCGGGCGCTTCTGCTGGCGTTTTTGCCGCGCTGATGATTGGTTTTGGCCGTGCAGTGGGAGAAACCATGATTGTGCTGATGGCAACCGGCAATACGCCGGTGACGGAAGGCGGGCTGTTTAGCGGTCTGCGCACGCTGTCAGCCAATATCGCTGTAGAGATGCCGGAAGCGGCGGCAGGCAGCGCCCACTATCGCATCCTGTTCCTCAGCGCGCTGGTGTTGCTGGTGTTTACCCTGGTGGTGAATACGCTGGCGGAAGTGGTGCGTCAGCACCTGAGACAGCGTTTTGGTCAGCATGAGGTGCAGGGATGAATAAATGGATGCGCGCCAGCGAGCGCTGGCGCTGGCTGACGGGCGGCGCAGTCGCGTTCAGCCTGCTGGCATTCCTGCTGCTGCTGGCGCTGCTGGGATGGCAGGGATTACGCGGTTTCTGGCCGCAACCCGTCACGCTGTTTACGCTGAATCAGGCGGGTGCGGGCAAGGTGCAGGTGCTGGCGGAAGTGGTCAGCAGCAATCAGGTTTCCCGCCAGCAACTGGAAGCCAGTGGCGCCTCATTTCCGGCGAATCTGCCAGACAGTGTTACCCGTTATCTGCTGAAAACCGGTAACCGTGACTTTGCCGGTTTTGATTTTCGCACACTGTTATCCAGCGATATCCGGCAGCGGCAGCAACCGGAAGAGGTTATCGTGCTGCAGCGCCGCAGCGGCGGTAATGCGTATGGCTGGTTTGAGGGGCTGCTCGATGGCACACAACCGCTGATTGCGCGCGATATCAATACGGCGCTGCAACAGCGATTGCAACAGACTCGCGAACAGCTGGGGCAGATGGCGGATATTCGCCTGCGTCAGATGGCGCGGATCAATATGCAGCTTGACGCGCTGGATCAGCAGGCGGAAGAGCAGCGTGCTGAACACCGTTTCGATGCCCAGCAGCAGTCGATCTATCAGGCGGATCGTGTTGAACTGCAGCGCCAGTTTGTCCGTCTGGCGGCCCGCCTGGCGCTGCTGAGTAACGAAACCGAGCGCGGTGCGTTGTTGCTGCGCGATGCCAGCGGCAAGGTGCAGCGCATTCCGCTGGCGCAGGTGGTGGCCGCCTGGTATCCGAATGCGATGAGCACGGGTGAGAAGTGGCAGCACTTTGCCAGTCAGCTGTGGCACTTTGTCCATGATTCGCCGGCAGAGAATCAGTCCGAAGGCGGGGCGTTCCCGGCGATTTTTGGCACGGTATTAATGGTGGTGCTGATGTCGCTGGTGGTGATGCCGCTGGGCGTGGTGGCCGCGGTCTGGCTGCATGAATATGCGCGGCGCAATGCCCTGACGCGGCTGGTGCGTATCGCGGTGGTAAATCTGGCAGGCGTGCCATCGATTGTGTATGGCGTGTTTGGTCTTGGCTTTTTTGTCTGGCTGATTGGCGGCACGCTCGATCAGCTGTTCTTCCCGTCGACGTTGCCGAACCCGACCTTTGGCACGCCGGGACTATTATGGGCCTCGCTGACGCTGGCGCTGCTGACGCTGCCGGTGGTGATTGTCGCCACCGAAGAGGGGCTGGCGCGCATTCCGCCGACCCTGCGTCAGGGATCGCTGGCGCTGGGGGCCACTCAGGCGGAAACGCTGTGGCATATCACGCTGCCGCTGGCTGTACCGGCGATGCTGACCGGGCTGATTCTGGCGGTGGCGCGAGCGGCGGGGGAAACGGCGCCGCTGATGCTGGTCGGGGTGGTGAAGATGGCGCCGGAGCTGCCGGTTGATGCGATTTTCCCTTATCTGCACCTGGACCGTAAATTTATGCATCTGGGCTTTCAAATCTATGATCTGGCGTTTCAGAGTCCTAACACCGAAGCAGACAGACCGCTGGTCTATGCCACTGCGCTGTTGCTGGTGTGTATTGTGTTAGGACTGAATCTGGCGGCGATGGGACTGCGTCATCGTCTGCGCGAGCGCTACCGCACACTGGTGCAATAACGATGGAATCTGCTATGCATTCAACCCTGGATTTTTCTGCGGCGGAAACAGCGCTGGAGCTGTCGCATTTGTCGCTGTGGTATGGCGAAAAACAGGCGCTGCATGATATTTCACTGCGGCTGCCGAAAAACCGCATTACCGCGCTGATTGGCCCGTCAGGTTGCGGCAAATCAACGCTGCTGCGCTGTTTTAACCGTATGAATGACGTGATTGATGGCTGTCGGGTGGAAGGGGATATTCTGCTGGAAAAAGAGTCGATCATGCAGGCATCGGGCGATTTATCTGCATTACGGCGGCGCATCGGCATGGTATTCCAGCGACCGAATCCGTTTCCCAAATCGATTTATGAGAATGTGGTATACGGCCTGCGGCTGCAAGGCGTGCGCGACCGCCGGGTGCTGGATGAAGCGGTGGAACGTGCGCTACGGGCGGCGGCGCTATGGGGTGAGGTGAAAGGCAGCCTGCGGCAGAATGCACTGACGCTCTCCAGCGGTCAGCAGCAGCGGCTGGTGATTGCTCGTGCGGTGGCGATCGAGCCGGAAGTGTTGCTGCTTGATGAACCGACTTCGGCGCTGGACCCGATTTCCACGCTGGTCATTGAAGAGCTGATGGCGACGCTGAAGCAGCATTTCACTCTGGTGCTGGTGACGCACAATATGCAGCAGGCGGCGCGTGTCTCCGATTACACCGCTTTTATGCACAATGGCAGTGTGGTGGAGTTTGCCGAAACTGATGAGCTGTTCACTGCCCCAAAAGCACGACGTACCGAGGATTATATTACTGGCCGGTATGGCTGATGCTGCTTGAATTTTGTCCGCCCTCTGCATAAACTATCCCCAATATAAGGATAGTGAGGCAATGAATGGATGCATTGTTTATTGAACTACCGCCATTTGAAAAGCATCGGGCGCAGTATCTTTCTGATGATGATTTTAAGTCGTTTCAGCAGATGCTTCTGGCGGATCCGTTATGTGGTGCAGTGATCCAGCATACGGGTGGATTGAGAAAAGTGCGTTTTGGCGATGCCAGAAGAGGGAAGGGGAAACGGGGAGGGATCCGTGTTATTTATTACTGGTGGCTGGAACAATCACATTTCCTGCTTTTTACTGTGTACAGCAAAGACGAGTTTGATGATCTTACCAGGCAGCAATGTGATGTGCTGGCAACAATGCTGCATGCAGTGAAAAAGGGCCGCAGAGATGAGTGAACGTAATCTTTTTAATGAACTGATGGAAGGCATGCAGGCATGGGATGACTGGAATAAGGGTAAAATTACCCTGAAAACCCATACCGTTGAGATAAACCAGCACAGTAGCCTCTCTCCCCAGGAACTGAAAGCGGTACGTGAAAAACTGAATCTGTCTCAGGCGGTTTTCGCCCGCTATTTGCGTACGGGAGAAACCACTTATCAGAACTGGGAACAGGGGCGTGCTAAACCAAATCCTCAGGCCGTGTTGCTGATCAAAATGGTGGCGCTCAATCCCGATACGTTGCGTACTCTTGCGTTACTGTAAATCGAAAAAGGGACCCTGCGGTCCCTTTTTTATTATTCAAAAGCATGTCCTTCAGGCGGCAGCTGCGCGCCATCCATCCACGCTGCACCGTCACGCATGGTCAGCCGGCCATTGATAAACCAGCTAATCACCAGCGGGTAAATCGCGTGCTCCTGATGCTGCACGCGCGCGACCACTTCGTCTTCCGTATCATCAGCAAAGATCGGCACTTTGGCCTGCAGGATAACCGGGCCGCCATCCAGCTCTTCCGTGACGAAATGCACTGAGGTGCCATGCTCTTCATCGCCGTTGGCCATTGCCTGACGGTGAGTGTGCAGGCCGGGATATTTCGGCAGCAGGGAAGGGTGGATGTTCAGCATGCGCTGCAAATAGTGACTGACAAACGCCGGGCTGAGAATACGCATATAACCCGCCAGCACCACCAGATCCGGTGCATAGGCATCGATTTCCAGCATCAGCTGGCGATCAAATGCCTCGCGGTCAGCGAACTGCGCAGCTTCAAGTGCATGGGCCGGAATGCCCGCTTCGCGCGCGCGTTCCAGTCCATAAGCATCGGCTTTATTACTGAAAACGGCAGCAATGCTGCTGCCGTTGAGTCGTCCCTGCTGGCAGGCATCGATAATGGCTTGCAGATTGCTGCCATTACCGGACACCAGCACGACTATTCTTTTCATGGGTTGATAACCACACGCTCAGCAGCATCAGAGGCTTTGATCACGCCTATTTTCCAGGCTTTTTCGCCAGCGTCGCTCATCAGCTGCACCGCTTTATCGGCATCAGCAGGATTCAGCGCAATCACCATGCCCACGCCACAGTTAAAGGTGCGGTACATTTCGTGACGGCTGACGTTGCCTTTTTCCTGCAGCCAGCTGAAGATGGCTGGCCACTGCCAGCTGGACTCTTCCAGCACCGCCTGGGTGTTGCCCGGCAGTACGCGTGGGATGTTTTCCCAGAAGCCGCCGCCAGTGAGGTGAGCAATTGCATGTACATCCACCTGCTCAATCAGGCTGAGGATGTTTTTTACGTAGATGCGGGTCGGTTCCAGCAGGTGATCGGCAACGGATTTACCTTCCAGCTGTTCGCTTTCCGGCTGGCTGCCGCTCACTTCGATAATTTTGCGTACCAGCGAGTAGCCGTTAGAGTGCGGGCCGCTGGAGCCGAGGGCAATCAGTACGTCGCCGTCCTGAACTTTGCTGCCATCGATGATTTCTGATTTTTCCACCACGCCGACGCAGAAACCGGCGACGTCATAATCTTCGCCATGGTACATGCCTGGCATTTCAGCGGTTTCACCACCGACCAGAGCACAACCAGACTGCTGGCAACCTTCCGCGATGCCGGTGATCACACTGGCAGCGGTGTCCACATCCAGTTTGCCGGTCGCATAGTAGTCGAGGAAGAACAGCGGCTCTGCGCCCTGTACCACCAGGTCATTCACACACATGGCGACCAGGTCGATACCGATACTGTCGTGGCGTTTCAGGTCCATTGCCAGACGCAGCTTGGTGCCGACGCCGTCGGTGCCGGAAACCAGGATTGGCTCACGGTATTTTTGCGGCAATGCACAAAGAGCGCCGAAACCACCCAGTCCACCCATCACTTCCGGGCGACGAGTCTTTTTCACTACGCCTTTAATACGGTCGACTAAAGCATTACCAGCATCGATATCTACGCCGGCGTCTTTATAGCTGAGAGAGGTCTTGTCGGTCACTGCGAAATCCCCACGCGGTTGCGGTTGGTGGTTTTGAAAATAAAGCGCGGCAATTCTATCAGTGCAGGCAAACGTTTGCGAGTCTCATCTTAGCGGAGATTGCGTATCGTCTGATTTTAGACAATCCTTAGCCGTGGTAGCGAGAATTACGCTGAATTGCCCTAAGTCATATGGCGCACTGAAAAAAAAGCGGTATAATCCCGCGATTTTTTTTGGCCGCTAACCACTCCGGGAGAACTAAAAATGAAGATCGTGGAAGTCAAACACCCGCTCGTCAAACATAAACTGGGCCTGATGCGTGAGCATGATGTCAGCACTAAGCGTTTTCGTGAGCTGGCGTCGGAAGTGGGAAGTTTGCTGACTTATGAAGCAACCGCCGATCTGGAAACGGAAAAGGTCACCATCGAAGGCTGGAACGGCCCGGTGGAGATCGAGCAGATCAAAGGCAAGAAGATTACGGTGGTGCCTATTCTGCGTGCCGGTCTTGGCATGATGGAAGGGGTGCTGGAGCACGTACCGAGTGCACGTATCAGTGTGGTAGGTGTTTACCGCGACGAAGAGACGCTGGAGCCGGTCCCTTATTTCCAGAAACTGGTTTCCAATATCGAAGAGCGTATGGCGCTGGTGGTCGACCCGATGCTGGCGACCGGTGGTTCCATGATCGCCACTATCGACCTGCTGAAAAAAGCGGGTTGTCACAGTATTAAAGTGCTGGTGCTGGTTGCGGCGCCGGAAGGCATTAAGGCGCTGGAGAAAGCGCATCCTGATGTTGAACTTTATACCGCGTCTATTGATCAGGGGCTGAACGACAAGGGGTACATTATCCCAGGCTTGGGCGACGCCGGTGACAAGATCTTCGGAACAAAATAATTTACTGATAGCCGACCGCAGAGTCGGCTTTTTTATGGCTTTTCTACAGCAAGCAAAACATCTCAAAGGGGAAATCATGACGCGTCGCGCTATTGGTGTCAGCGAGCGGCCACCGCTGCTGCAAACCATTCCACTCAGCTTCCAGCATCTGTTCGCCATGTTTGGCGCGACGGTGCTGGTGCCGATCCTGTTCCATATCAATCCGGCCACGGTGCTGCTGTTTAACGGTATTGGTACGTTGCTGTACCTGTTTATCTGTAAAGGTAAGATCCCGGCGTATCTCGGTTCCAGCTTTGCCTTTATTTCGCCGGTGCTGCTGCTGTTGCCGCTGGGTTATGAAGTGGCGCTGGGCGGCTTTATTATGTGTGGTGCGCTGTTCTGTATCGTGGCGTTGATCGTGAAAAAAGCCGGTACTGGCTGGCTGGATGTGATGTTCCCGCCCGCGGCGATGGGTGCCATTGTGGCGGTGATTGGTCTGGAACTGGCGGGCGTGGCTGCAGGTATGGCTGGTCTGTTGCCTGCGGATGGCGCGTCAGTGGACAGCAAAACGGTGCTGATTTCGCTGGTGACGCTGGGTATTACGGTGTTTGGTTCGGTGATGTTCCGCGGCTTTATGGCGATTATCCCGATTCTGATCGGCGTGCTGGCGGGCTATGCGCTGTCTTATGCACTGGGTGTGGTTGACTGGTCGTCAGTCAGCAATGCGCCGTGGTTTGCGCTGCCAACCTTCTATACTCCGCGCTTTGAGTGGTATGCTATTTTCACCATTCTGCCTGCGGCGCTGGTGGTGATTGCCGAGCATGTCGGCCACCTAGTGGTGACGGCCAATATCGTGAAGAAAGATCTGCTGAAAGACCCTGGCCTGCATCGTTCCATGTTTGCCAATGGTCTCTCCACCATGTTTTCCGGTTTCTTTGGTTCGACGCCAAATACCACTTACGGTGAGAATATCGGCGTGATGGCGATTACCCGTGTCTACAGTACCTGGGTGATCGGTGGCGCGGCGATTCTGGCCATTCTGCTCTCTTGTGTCGGTAAGCTGGCGGCGGCGATTCAGGCGATCCCGGTGCCGGTGATGGGCGGTGTCTCTCTGCTGTTGTACGGGGTGATTGGCGCGTCCGGTATCCGCGTGCTGATTGAATCGAAAGTCGATTATAACAAAGCGCAGAACCTGATTCTGACGTCGGTGATTCTGATTATCGGTGTCAGTGGCGCGAAGGTGCATATCGGTGCGGCAGAGCTGAAAGGCATGGCGCTGGCGACCATTGTCGGTGTGGGTCTGAGCCTGATCTTCAAAGTGATCAGTCTGCTGCGCCCGGAAGAAGTGGTGCTGGATGCGGACGAGGGGACGCATTAATTCAGTGACGGGGTCGTGGGAGCGGGCCGTCTGACGAGTCTGGAACTATGCAGGCAGTCTTTGTTATGGCAATTGGCCTTATGCTTGCTCAGGGACGTCGCTTTTAGTTCTGTAACTGCGCCGGGAACACGGTCAGCTCCGGAAAGACGCAACATCTGTCATCCATGACAGCTCGGCCCGCGCCGTCCATGGCGCGGGACGCTTTCCTCCGCTGACCGTGTTCCCTGTGCCTTGAATTGTGGGGTTGCTGCTGATTTTCAGGTACATCGTGCTTTGTATTTATCCGTTGTTTCACTGGCAGCAATAATGGCCCGTTTCGTTTCACAGCAAAAGTTGTGATAAACTTTTGCTGTTGTTTTCTGCCTGTTCTCACTTGAGGTGCTTCTGAACACACCGGCACAGCTATCATTGCCACTCTATCTGCCCGACGACGAAACTTTCGCCAGTTTCTGGCCGGGGGAAAATCCGTCGCTCCTCGCTGCTCTGAAGAGCGCTCTGCATCAGGAACATGGCAGTTATCTCTATTTCTGGTCGCGTGAAGGCGGCGGACGCAGTCATCTGCTGCATGCTGCCTGCGCGGAACTGTCTGCGCGTGGTGAAGCCGTCGGCTATGTGCCACTCGATAAACGCACCTGGTTTGTCCCGGAAGTGCTGGACGGTATGGAACAGCTGGCGCTGATCTGTATCGATAATATTGAATGTATTGCGGGTGACGAACTGTGGGAAATGGCGATCTTCGATCTCTATAACCGTATTCTGGAAACCGGCAGAACGCGTCTGCTGATCACCGGCGATCGCCCACCGCGTCAGCTGAATCTGAAACTGGCGGATCTGGCGTCGCGCCTCGACTGGGGGCAGATTTACAAATTGCAGCCGCTGTCGGATGAAGACAAGTTACAGGCACTGCAGCTGCGCGCGAAGATGCGCGGTTTCGAGCTGCCGGAAGACGTTGGCCGTTTCCTGCTGAAACGGCTGGATCGTGAGATGCGCACACTGTTTGTCACGCTGGACAGGCTGGACAGCGCCTCCATTAGTGCTCAGCGCAAGCTGACGATTCCTTTCGTCAAAGAGACGCTGAATCTTTGACCCGCTTCCCGCCCCGCAGGGCGGGAAAATCAAGACGCTGACAGAATTTCCAGCACCTGCTCTGGCGGGCGGCCAAGTCGTGCCTGACCGTTTGCCACCACAATGGGCCGCTCAATCAGTTTCGGGTTATCCGCCAGCGCCTGCAGCAGCTGTTTTTCGCTCAGTGAGCTGTCGGCCAGCTGCAGGGTTTTGTACAGATCGTCTTTGGTTCGCATCAGCTCCCGCGCACTGCGCATGCCCAGTTGCTGTAGCAGCGTCTGCAGTGTGGCGCTGTCCGGCGGCGTCTCGAGGTACAGCACCACGTCCGGCGCAATGCCGCGATCCTGCAGCAGTTGCAGGGTTTCCCGGCTTTTCGAGCAGCGCGGGTTGTGATAAATCGTCACCATCCTGTTTTCCCTTACGATTTTGAATACTGGCGGAAGCGTTTCTGTAGCTGGCGCAGCTGATCAATACGTGCGTCATAGCGCGCCTGTTTTAAACTGCCCAGCGGGACCTGGGCGCTGGCGCTGCTTAAGGTGCGGATTGCCTGTTCCAGTTGCCCGGTTAATGCCAGACCTTCTGCACGGGCAGACAACTCTTCATCGCGCAGGCCCTGGTTGGCTGATGCCTGCGCCAGCAAATCCCAGCCGTTAGCATCATCCGGGTGAGAGAAGGTGTAACGGTTAAGAATACGGCTGGCATCGGCGGGCTGTTTGCCTTCAACATAGGCATTCGCGAGGTTGAGCTGCAGCACCGGATTGGTGGCAATCGCCCCATGCAGCGTCGTCAGGCGCTTAATCGCCTGTGGCGCCTGGTTCAGCCCTAAATCGATATCGGTCATAATATCCAGATACCAGACGTTGTCCGGCTGTTTCGCCAGCAGCGGGGCGATGATTTTCTGCGCATTCGCGTAATTTTTTGCTTCAAGGAACTGAATCGCTTTGCCGTATTGCGCCGCCTGCTGTTCGCGTGTGTTACCTTTCGCCCAGGCGTCGAGCAGGTCGTCACTCAGCTGGTTACGGCCGGTCGCGTACATACCGAGCGCGCGTACCTTCGCCATATAAAAATCCTGCGAAGATTGCACCACCACCGGGCGCATCTGATTGGCACGGTTACGCGCATCGGCCAGACGACTGTCGGGCAGCGGGTGAGTCAGCAGAATTTCCGGTGGTTTTGAGGCAAAGCGCGACTGATCAGCCAGTTTTTGCAGAAAACTGGGCATGGCCTGCGGATCAAACCCGGCACGCTGAAGCACCTGAATACCAATACGATCGGCTTCCTGTTCGTTATTCTGGGTAAAACTGATCACCCCTTGCTGCGTGCCGGCCAGTGTACCGGTAAGCGCTGCCATCCCGGCCTGTGGGTTGGCCATCGCCAGTAAAATCGAGCCTAATGCACCGACCCAGGTCAGTGGCGCACTGCGCTGCTGTTCTTCCATTGCACGCGCCAGATGACGCTGGGTGACGTGGGAGATTTCATGTGCCATGACGGAGGCCAGCTGGCTCTCGTTATCGGCATAGCGGAACAGCGCAGAATGCAGTACGACATTGCCGCCAAAGAAGGCAAAGGCGTTAATTTCGTCATTACGGATTAAATAGAAATGAAACGGTGTGCGCACGGAATCGGCATGGCTGACCAGCCGCTGGCCCAGTTGGTTGATGTAGTCATTCAGCAGCGGATCGTTAATCAGTGGCGCACTGGCGCGCAGCTGGCGAACATAGAAGTCGCCCATCTGCAGTTCCTGGTTAATCGACAGCGTCCCCCCCGCCGTGGTGCCGATATCCGGCAGCGAGTTCGCGATATCATCTGCGTACGAAGGGAGGCTGCTACCCGCCAGCAGCGTGGCAATCAATGAAGCGATAAGACTTTTCTTCAACTGGTTGAACATACTTCAGTCCCATAACAAGGCATCACAGTTTGACAGGCTAAAGAAGGAAATGTTCTGCGGTATTTCCTGCCTGCTGTTCAGTGTAACCAGTGCGCATAGAGAAAGAAATGCTGAGGTTTGTTTGTGTTTGCTGGCTGGCGAAATTCCGAAAAAATATGATCCGCCAGAAATTCCTTTGGCGCAAATTTGTGCAGAAATATTGCAGCTTCGTGTACTGGCTTCGGGTTTTAAACGATGGCGCGGTATTTCTTATTCGGCTGTTTTTTGTACCTGTCATAACTGTGGCGTTTTTCGCTTAATGGTTCTTTTTTGACGGCGCGCGATTCAGATAATGATGATTGTCTGGTCTGTGTATTGATTCTGATTTATCGGTTTTTTCGAATAACCCTAATATAAAGCTGATGCCGTCACTCACCGTTAATTTATATTTTATTCCGCTCATGGTTGCTGGCGCAGCGTCCTGCGCGATGGCGCCTGCTGGGGAAGGCCGATGCGCTGAGGCAGAGTGTGATATAGATAACAGTGTTATTTCATCTATGGCTTGCCGGAGAGCATATTATGCGAACTGTATTTTCCTCTGTCGTCATTGCGCTCGTTGCAGGTTTTATTGGCGGAAATATTAAGGATGTTCCCGGCGGATTCAACTCCGAAGTGCAACGCTAAGCCGCCAATCTTAGCTCTGCAAACACCACAGACGGTTGCCTGAATC
>NZ_CBFFRK010000068.1:0-23062 GCF_965644245.1 Erwinia sp. V71 | reverse complement strand
GGACAAACCACATCAATCTTTGCCATCAATCATCCAAAGGGCAAAGAGTACAACAACACTAAGTCTGCGTCACGACCGAAAAACGGGATAACTTATCGGTAGTTAACCCTTCCTCCTACACTCTCCACAATCATGTCCGAGCGTTGCACTTATTATCTGAATTCGCGCTTAAGAGTATAGCCAATAAAAAAGGGCATGAGGTTATTCTCCGGCTGAAAAAAGGGCATTTCAAATCTGATCAGAAAAGCCATTTTCTGAAAAGAATGCTGCATAACGCTCGTTATCAGCGGGAAAGAGAAGCAGCAGCTCAGCGTTTAGGTCTCACTGGCAGTGAAGTCTCTGTGGGAAAAGGTATTGAAATTATCGGGGGAGAAATAACAGAGAAAAAAGAAGGGCTGGTTACCTTACAGGAAATATCTGTTTCTCTGCAGGCTGAATCCAGTGCATGCAAAAAAATGATCTCAGGTGTGGAAGAACAGTTACGGAACATCTATGCGGCCGAAAAAGAGCAGGAAAAGGCAAAAGAAATAGCTAACGCTATTCGTAGTGATTTCTCTCTGCTGTACCAAAGTGACGCAGGCTGTAAAGCGATTAATGCGCAGTCGCGGTTTCTGTATGATCAGGCTGCGTCTCCTGCTGTGCTGCACAGTGATAAGGTGATTGCGGAGTATAAAAAGGTTTTTGGTGATGAAATTTTCGCTAAGGGTAATAAAAACATCAAATACATCATACAGAGTCATTGCTCGCAGTTAACGTCGCTGATCCACAAGGCTGCGGAAGCCTGGTATACACCTGATAACAAAAATATCACTACGCACCGTGGGCAGGGGATGACGCGGGAAGGGATGGCAATATTAATCAGGGAATTCAGAAATAACCGTGACACGGTTTATCAGACAGGCCAGTTCTTTTCCACCTCCGCGGATAAAACGGTGGCGGCGCACTTTGCCGAAAAAAGCCCGGATGTGGTTAAAGTGATCTTCAGCATTAAAGGAAACAGTGGCAGAACGTTGGCGGTTTCTGATGGCTTTTGTTTTGTGAACAGGGAACGAGAGATTCTGTATTCGCCTCTCGCCAGATTTAAAATCAACAGGATAATGCAGGAACGATCCGGGATTTATCATATTCAGCTGGCGGAAACCGATCGCAGACATCCTTCTCGGTTACTGCCTTACTGAGTGCAGGCAGGACGTTATCGGCAGGTGGTCATACAGCCAACCACCTGTGGGTAACATTATCCCCAGATTATGGCTTGATGGTGCGCATAATCGGGTTTTGCAGCGAAATCAGCGTCTCTGTGGACTGGATTTCATCAATGGTCTGGATCTTGTTGATCAGTACCTGCTGCAGGGCGTCAATCGAGCGGCACATCACTTTAATAAAGATGCTGTAGTGGCCGGTGGTGTAATAGGCTTCCACCACTTCATCCAGGCTTTCCAGCCGCGCCAGTGCAGAAGGGTAGTCTTTCGCACTTTTCAGGATGATGCCGATAAAACAGCAGACGTCATAGCCCAGCTGGCGCGGGTCAATCTCCACCCGGGTGCCTTTAATGATGCCCGCCTGCTTCATCTTTTCGACGCGGACATGGATCGTGCCGGGACTGACGTTGAACTGCTTCGCCAGCTCGGCATACGCCGTACGCGCGTTATCCATCAGCGCATTAAGAATGCCGCGATCGAGGTTATCGGGTTGCAGGGTTTCCGCCACGTTGTGCTCCGGTGAGGATCAGGGATAGCTAAAGCTAACCGATTATCGCTAATGACGCACAGATTATCCGTGGAAAACGCTCACCGCCTTGCTGTGACGGCGGTGAGCATGAGGGTTAGCGTTTCCGCCACACGGTGAGCTGGGCGACGGTGTGCTGATATTTACGCGCGGTTTCGCGAATCACAAACGGGATATCCTGCGGTGGCGCGATTTCGTCAAAATCAGCGGCCAGCAGGCGCTGCAGGTTCTGGTAAGTGGTCAGTGCCTCGCCGTTTTCACGGATACCGCCCAGCCACTGGTTTTTTGGCGTGAACTCCTCCAGCCAGGTATAGGGTGACGAAAGCATCAGTACGCCGCCAGAGCGGATCATGGCGCGGATATCCTGCAGAAAACGCTGCGGCTGGCGCAGGCGATCCAGCAGATTCGAGGCCAGCACCAGATCGTAACGATCAGGTTGCGGTTTCAGGTTACAGGCGTCACCCTGCACAAACTGGATACGCGCCGCCTGCTGCGCATCAATGGCGAAATCTTTCAGCCGCACCTGGCGATATGCCACCAGCTCGCCCTCCTCCGGCACCACATAACGGAAATCTTCGCCACTGGTCAGCTGCAGCGCGACGTCGATAAAGCGCGCGGAGTAATCCATACCGACCACCTGCTCAAAATGCCGCGCCAGTTCAAAGCTGGCTCGTCCGGTGGCGCAGCCGATATCCAGCGCACAACCGCGCTGGTCGGTCAGGCGACAGGCGATCTCCACCAGCGTGCTGGCATAGTTAGCGACGCCGAAGTAGCCCGGACCGTACTGAAAATCGAGGTACTGTGACACCATACTGTCGGTTTCATACGGATTCAGCGCCATGGTTTCCTGGTGCGTTGAAACCACATAACGGAAACCGGCATGCTGGAAGAAATGACGACGGAAGGCGTAGCGCGAGGATTTCAGCGCTTCATTGCCGGTGGAAATCCAGCTGCCGCCTTTAATGATGGCATGCTTGCCGTCAAACGTGGGGGTGGAAAAATCGTCATACAGCGGATGAACGGCGAAACCTTCAAAGCCATTGATCGGCGTTGTCGTCCATTGCCAGACATTGCCAACCACATCAAAGAAATCGCCCTGGGAAAACTGATCGACCGGGCAGGATGAAGCCCAGTACGCCAGGTTAATATTACCCGGCGCCTGCTGCCAGTCGGGCTGATCGCCCGGCACCTGTTCGCGTAACCGCATCCACTCAGCTTCACTGGGTAACTGGACCTGCTGACCGCTCTCCGCGGCTTTCCAGCGGCAAAACGCGGCGGCTTCCAGCTGATTGACTTCCACCGGCCAGTCCCATGGCATGGCGACTTCCTGCGTCATCAGGCGCAGTTTTAGCTGATCGGGTTGCGTAATCTCACCGCACCAGAACGTGGGGTTGTCGGCCTGCGCGAACTGCCGCCAGCCCCAGCCTTCGTCGTCCCACCATTGTTGTTGCTGATAACCCCCGGCGGCGACAAAGCTGAAAAACTCTGCGTTGCTGACCAGCATCTGGCTGGCGGCAAAGGGCTGCACTTCACTGACCTGCATCCCGTATTCATTATCCCAGCCGTAAGTGTCATCAGTTTTTCCCTGTGTGACGCGTCCGCCCGCGACACTGACCAGACGATTTTCCGGCACTTCAGTACGCAGGTGGCGTGCTTTCTGGCAGGCGGGCCAGTGTGGTTGTGGCGTGACCCAGTCGATGGGGAGCTGGCGGATCAGCACGCTGGAGGTTTCCAGGTGAATACGTCCATGTTCGATCCCCATCAGGATCACCCATGCCGGGCTTTCCCAGTCAATGGGCAGGGTCAGCGGCATGGTGTTGATAAATTCGCTGACCACCGTTTTGACCTTGCCACGATAATCCCGCAGTTCTTCCACCGTGGGCCAGGCATAGTGGCTGTCATCGAGGTCATCCCAGCTCATCTCATCCACGCCAATCGCCACCATCGATTCGATACGCGCATTGATACGCTGGCTGAGGTGCTGGCCGGCCAGCAGCTTATTGATATAAAACGCAGCGGTATGACCAAAGTAAAAGATCAGTGGATGGCGCAGGGAGATGGCTTTGGTATACCAGGCGCGCGAATCGGCGAGGCAGTCGAACAAATCCTCATACAGTTCCCAGGTCTGGGTAAAGTAACAGAGCAGTTGCTGGCGTTTTTGCTGCACATTGCTGCCGCTTAACAGCAAGGTTCGCGTCGGTTCAGGCAGGCCTGGCTGGCGGTTCTCGGTTTGCTGAATCACAGTTAACTCCCGGTTGGCATACTCGCAGTAGGGGATTTATCACTATAGCAAATAAGCATTACCGAAAAGTGGATTAGCGTCGCCAGCGGCGTAACAGGCGGCTTTTCAGGCCGGTATCGAAGCGCCAGATATGATCGAAGATACGCAGAATGCCGGGTTTGCCATGGGCAGACATGGCCACGGCATGGAAGCGCTGTTGCTGCTGCTGCTGACGCAGCTTCACATTTTTGATCAACGCATCCGGCAGGCGCTGGGCGATAAAGTCAGAAATCACCACCGCATCGGCTTCCTGCCATAGCGTGCCTTCCATGCGTTTAAGTACCGCATCAAGACAGGCGGCGAGATCGGTGCCGCCACGGAAACGCTGACTTAAAAAACGGATCGCTTCGGCAATGCCGTCATCGGCAGTCAGCTCGTAGCCCACCACATCGTGAGCAAACAGCATAATGTAGCAGCGGCGTTTATCCGCCAGCGCGATCTTCAGCAGCGCCAGGCAGAACGCTTTGGCACAGCGTTCATTAAAGCCACCCATCGAGCCGGAGGTATCGACGCAGACAATAAACGGGCCGCGTGGCTGATCTTCATGCTGCTGGTGGGTGACCGGGCGCTGGGTGACTTTTTCATGCCAGGCATCGCCCTGCAGGCGATAGGTCAGCAGACGTTTTTCCACCAGTCGGCGGTAAAACTCGATCTCCAGCTCACTGATGCCCAGTGTCGCCAGTTCTGGCGGCAGCAGGCGCAGGACATCATCGCTCTGGTGCAGGCCGCTGACCTCTTCCGGCACATTATCCGGTTCGCGCACCAGCTGGCGAAACGCCTCCAGCGGCGCATCCTGACTGGGTACGGATTTCGCTTCGCGGCTGCGTCCCAGCTGTTCGGCCAGCTTGCGCAGTTCCGGCTGCTGGTTGAGGAAGTCGCCATACTGCACGATCAGTTTATAGTCACCGTGTTGCAGCCTGCTGCTGCTCATATCCCATAAGCGCCCGGCGGCGGCTTCATCGTCATCCGCCAGTACCGGCGCCAGCTGCCCGCTGATCGCCATGCGCTGTTGCAGTTCCGCCAGCAGTTTTTCGCGCTCCTGCTCCAGCACTTCCTGGTTGAGCGTCAGGGTTTGCAGCGTCAGGTTTAAACGCCAGCGTTGCAGGAACAGCGTATGCTGTGCCGGGCTCAGCTGCTGATCGGTATGGGACACCAGTCCGCGCGCCTGTTCGGCGAACGGCGATTGCAGCAGCTCCAGCTCGGTCATCAATGCTGGCAGCTGCCGGGCAAAGTCGTGGGTACTGATGGTCTGATAATGCTGGAAGTGAGCAAACTCTTTCGCCAGCGCTTCCGGTGCCGGGGTGGCCTTCAGGTTTTCCAGAATTTCCGCTTTCCAGCGTGGCAAATCGCGCAGCAGCACATTTTTCATGCGCGGGAACTTCTCGAAAAACAGCGCCAGCTGTGGCGACGCCAGCAGCACCAGGATCAGCTCTTCAATCAGCTCAGTTTCACCGATCGAGAGCAGGCTGCTGAGCGTCTCCAGCGAAATCATTTACGCGCCTGTTTCAGCTGTTCCGCCACGTCCTGCAGGCTGGTTTCGATGCGCGCCAGCCAGTCGTCGCTGATAAACAGGCAGCGCTGATGCTGGCTGAACAGCGTGCGTTGCGCACGCAGCTGGGTATCCAGTTCATCCAGTGCGTGGGTGATCTCTTCCGGCATCGCGCTTTGCGCTTTACCTGGCAACATCAGACGCGTTGCCTGCAGGCTGACATCGCGCAGTGTCAGGCTGTCGGTGCCGTCTACCTGCATATCCAGCGTCTGGGCAAAACCAATGCCGTTCAGCTTGCCGCGGATCTCACCCTGTTTCTGCAGCCAGTGTTCCAGCGCATTGCGGGCAATCACCACATGAGTGACCTGCATATCATGCAGCACCAGCGGTTTCTGCAGCATCAATGTCAGCTGTGCTTCGCTCAGGCTGGCAGGCAAATCGTAGTGCGGTTTGCGGCTGAACATCCCGCCATGCTTCGCCAGTTTAATCGCCTGTTCCAGACTCTGCTGTTGCTGTAACGCCAGATGACGCGCGCTGATTTGCTGTAATTTGATCAGCAACGGTTGCTGCTGCCAGGCCTGCTGGGTGATCAGGTTGTCGATTTCGCGATCCAGCAGTTTCATCGACTCCACGTCATGCCACAGGCAGTCTTTCAGCAGGATCAGATCGATCGGCGCGATGGTGTTGCGGCCGCTGTAGAACGCGCAGGCCTGCAACAGATGAATGGCTTTTTTCCAGCGGCGGTCAGAGATGTATGGCGCATCCGGCAGATTTTCCAGCTGCTGACGCAGCTGATAGATCAGTTCAAACACGTTATCCGGCAGTGTCACCTGGCTGATGCCCTGTTGCCACTGGTGGTACTCTTCATCGCTGATGCACAGGTTTTCCGCCACCGGATTAAGATTCTCATCCTGCTGGTGGGTCAGCATGCTGCGGAAATTCTGCTTTTCATGCACGTTGTCGAGCCACAGACGGATCAGCATGCGGTCATACAGCGCTTCCAGTCCGCTGTCCGCTTCCGGCAGCTCGTTAGAGGCGGTGACCAGCAGGCGCATCGGGATGGTTTCTTCACTGTCGCCATTACGGAAGCGACGTTCGTTAATCGCTGTCAGCAGTGTATTCAGAATCGCCGGGCCGGCTTTCCAGATCTCATCAAGGAACACAATTTCAGCATCAGGCAGATAGCCTTTGGTCAGACGCTGGTAGCGCCCTTCATCTTTCAGCGCCTGAATCGACAGCGGACCAAACACCTCTTCGGGGGTGGAAAAGCGGGTCATCAGATATTCAAAGGCGCGGGCATGGCGGAAGGCAAACTTCAGGCGGCGGGCAATCAGGCTTTTGGCAATACCCGGCGGCCCGAGCAGAAACACGCTTTCACCGCTTAAAGCGGCCAGCAGGCAGAGACGTATGGCATGGTGGCGCTCATACAATCCTTTCTCTAACGCATTGCTGAGGCGCGAAATTCTTTCCGCCAGTAAATGAGATTGAGCCATAATCAGTAAATCATCCTTCAGGTACGGGCCGCTTTCAGGCGAGCGCAAACACTACCGACTATCATGCTTGAAAGAGTTGATACCAGTCAGCTTTTTTATCCGCAAAGGGTGAAGATGCACATTATTTGAAAAATCTCAGCTTAGACCAGGGGTGGGCATTTATGGTATTTCGTGCATACTGTGCGGTTTTGAGTGTCCGGATTGCGCCCCTGCGCATGATTCCGCTTCCACAAAAGATAACCTTATGAGTTCAGAAAAGAAGCAGTCCCTTGGCGCAGTCACCCTGGCGGCGATTGGTGTGGTGTATGGCGATATTGGTACCAGTCCGCTGTATACCCTGCGTGAATGTTTGTCCGGGCAGTTTGGTTTTGGTGTGGAACGTGACGCGGTATTTGGCTTTCTGTCACTGATTTTCTGGCTGCTGGTGCTGGTGGTCTCGCTCAAATATCTCTCTTATGTCCTGCGTGCCGATAACGCCGGTGAAGGCGGTATCCTGACGCTGATGTCGCTGGCCGGACGCAATACCGGCGCACGCGCCACCGCCTGTCTGGTGATTATCGGCCTGATTGGCGGCAGCTTCTTTTATGGCGAAGTGGTGATCACCCCGGCGATTTCGGTGATGTCGGCGATTGAGGGGCTGGAAATCGCCGCACCGTCGCTTGACCCGTATATTGTTCCGCTGTCGATAACGGTCCTGACGCTGCTGTTTATTATCCAGAAACATGGCACGGCGATTGTCAGTAAGCTGTTTGCGCCCGTGATGCTGCTATGGTTTATCGTGCTGGCGGTGCTCGGTGCGCGCGGCATTATGGCCAATCCTGAGGTATTGCAGGCGCTGAATCCGGCCTGGGCGCTGCATTTCTTTGTTGAATATAAACAGGTTTCCTTCTTTGCTCTGGGCGCAGTGGTGCTGGCGATCACCGGGGTGGAAGCGCTGTATGCCGATATGGGCCACTTCGGTAAGCTGCCGATTCGTCTGGCCTGGTTTATTGCGGTGGTGCCTGCGCTGGTGCTGAACTATTTTGGTCAGGGCGCACTGCTGCTGAAAAATCCGGAAGCGATCAAAAACCCCTTCTTCTTACTGGCACCCGAATGGGCGCTGATCCCGATGTTAATTCTCGCCACGCTGGCGACGGTGATTGCCTCGCAGGCGGTGATTTCCGGGGTGTTCTCGCTGACGCGTCAGGCTGTTCGTCTCGGCTATTTACCGCCGATGCGCATTATCCATACCTCGGCAAACGAGTCCGGTCAGATCTATATTCCGGTGATTAACTGGCTGCTCTATTTCTCCGTGCTGATTGTGATTATCAGCTTCGAACACTCCAGTAATCTGGCGGCGGCCTACGGTATTGCGGTGACCGGCACCATGGTGCTGACCTCGATCCTCAGCTGCACTGTGGCGGTGAAAAACTGGCACTGGAATCGCTATCTGGTGTGGCTGATGCTGCTGGCAATGCTGTGTATCGATGTCCCGCTGTTTACCGCTAACGTGGTGAAAATCTTCTCCGGCGGCTGGCTGCCGCTGACGCTGGCGCTGATCATGTTTATCGTGATGACCACCTGGAAGAGCGAGCGTTTCCGCCTGCTGCGCCGGATGCACGAACACGGTAATTCACTGGAAGCGATGATCGCCTCACTGGAGAAATCGCCACCGGTGCGTGTGCCTGGCACTGCAGTGTATATGTCGCGTGCGCTGAATGTGATTCCGTTCGCCATGCTGCATAACCTGAAGCACAACAAAGTGCTGCATGAGCGTGTGGTGCTGCTGACGCTGCGTACTGAAGATGCGCCTTATGTGCATAATGTCCGGCGTGTCACCATTGAGCAGCTGTCGCCGACCTTCTGGCGGGTAGTGGCCAGCTATGGCTGGCTGGAAACGCCGAATGTGGAAGAGATTTTCCACCGCTGCGGACTCGAAGGGCTAAGCTGCCGGATGATGGAAACCTCGTTCTTTATGTCCCATGAGTCGCTGATTATTGGCAAACGGCCATGGTATCTGCGTCTGCGCGGCAAGCTGTTCCTCGCGCTGCAACGTAATGCGCTGCGTGCGCCAGACCAGTTCCACATCCCGCCTAACCGCGTGATTGAGCTGGGGACTCAGGTAGAGATTTAAGTCTGTTGTCTGGTTGATTGGGATACCCCGGGGCGACCATCCCGCGTTCCTGCGCGGGCAAGCCGCTCCGGAGCCATCGGGATGTTTCCCCGAATATCAGACTGACTGCGTCGTCTTTTCAGACCGCACGTGCTCACCAGCTGACGGTGGCGATAAACCCGCCTGACGTCCGGTTAGCAAAACGCACCTGCATGCCGTGCTGCTGAGCAATATGCCGGACAATCGATAATCCCAGACCACTGCCCGATTTTTCCTGCCCTGGTGGCCGGTAAAAGCGTTCGCCAATCCGTACCAGATCCTCTTCACTGACGCCCGGGCCGTTATCGGCGATCGTGATACTGCGCGCCTGCAGTGTGATATCGACACGGCTGCCTGCCGGACTGTAGCGAATGGCGTTATCCAGCAGATTACGCACCAGCAACGTCAGCAGTAACGGTTGGCCCTGGCGTGTCACAGCAGCGTCTGGAGACTGCAGATGCAGTTCCACGCCAGCGCGTTGTGCTTTGCCATCATGGTCAATCACTGCCTGCTGCAGCAAGGCCTGTAAATCGATAGCCTGCAGATCTTCGGCGGGCGCTTCGCCATCCAGCCGCGACAGAGTTAGCAACTGATCCACCAGCCGGGTGGCGCGATCGATACCCGCATTGAGATTTTCCAGTGCGTGCTGCCGCATCTGTATATCGTCGTCTGCCAGCTGCGCCACCTCCGTCTGTACTTTCAATGCTGCCAGCGGGCTGCGCAGTTCGTGGGCGGCATCGGAGGTAAAACGGCGTTCGCGCTGCACCATCTGACCAGTGCGGGCAAACAGCGCATTGAGTGCATTCACCAGCGGCGTCACTTCCTGCGGCACATGTTGTGTGGTGAGTGGTGCTCCATCATCCGGCGCACGCTGGCGCAGTTGCAGGGCGATGCGTTTCAGCGGTGCCAGTTCGCGCGTCACCAGCCACAGTAACAGCAGCAGCATCACCGGCAGGGCGAACAGCCACGGCGTAAAATTGCTCTGGACGATATCGCGCGTCATATCATCGCGATACTCCCATTCCTGGCCGACCACCACCAGATAGCGTTGATCGGCACTTTCCAGCCACACCATACGCCATTCATCGTCATCATCACGTAAGCGGCCATCGCGAAAGCCGTTGCGCTGATAGTCGAACAGGAAGTCTTTGCCGTTTTCACCATCGTTCAGCACCATCTGGCCGTCGCGGGTAAAGATGGCGAACGCCAGTGCATCATCTTCCTGCTCACCGCGATGGCGACGCAGCAGTTTTTTGGTTTTCGGCAGTGATTGCGGCTGCTGGCTGAGGTCATTGAGATCCATGGTGGCGAGACGTTTGGCAAACAGCATCTGCTGGGTATCAAACAGCTCATTAATTTTCTCGCGCGTCTGATACCAGGAACTGATGCTGGCTGCGCCCCAGCAGATCAGCGTCAGCAGAGTGAAGCCGATCAACAGACGCAGACTAAGATGCAGCTGTTTCATCAACTGCCTCCCAGCGTGTAACCGACACCGTGCTCGGTACGGATAAAGTCGCTGCCGAGTTTTTTGCGCAGATGGTGGATATGCACTTCCACCGCATTGCTGGAGACATCTTCGTCCCAGCTGTAGAGCTTTTCCTCCAGCTGGGCGCGGGTCAGTACGCGGCCGGCATTGAGCAGCAGCAGTTCGAGGATCGCCAGTTCACGTGATTTCAGCATTAATGGTTCGCCATCCAGCGTCACCGTGCGCGACCCCGGTTCCATCACTACCCGGCCATGCTGCAGCGTGGGTTGCAGCTGGCCGTGGCGGCGCCGAATCAGTGCCTGCAAACGCGCTGCCACTTCGCTTAAGGCGAACGGTTTACACAGATAGTCATCCGCGCCCTGTTGCAGACCGGCCACGCGCTGCTCCAGGGCATCACGCGCGGTCAGAATCAGTACCGGCACATCTTCGCCCTGCTGGCGCCACTGACGCAGAATGTCCAGTCCGTCGAT
Organism: Erwinia sp. V71; assembly: GCF_965644245.1. Lineage (NCBI taxonomy): Bacteria > Pseudomonadati > Pseudomonadota > Gammaproteobacteria > Enterobacterales > Erwiniaceae > Erwinia > Erwinia sp. V71. Next base: position 11,987 of record NZ_CBFFRK010000068.1, on the reverse strand, counting down.
GTGCGGCAGCGTCAGGTCCAGCACTACGGCATCGTAAGGCGCGGCCGTCAGCGCGGTGCAACCCTCTTTGCCGGACAGAAACCAGTCGACGCTAAAGCCAAGCTTGATCAGTCCGGCCTTAATTCCATCACCAATCAGGCGATCGTCTTCGATTAATAAAATTCTCATCGGCGTCTCTTTCTGCTGCGGGAACAGGGGCAGTTATACGTAACCGCAGGGCCATCTGTACAGGCAAAAACGCGCAAAATCGGGCATTTATTGCAGGAAAAAAAAATAAAGTCTGAACATCTGATTCCTTAAGATCCTGTTAAGAACTGTTTGTTTTAATCAGCGCCACAGACAACTTACCAATACGGAACAGAGGTGAATAAGATGAAAAAGACTGCCGCGTTATTAGCGATTGCCGCTCTGCTGTCCACTCCTGTACTTGCCGCACAGCAGGGCGGATTTGTTGACCCGAATGCGCCATCAGCACAGGTGCAAAAAGGGGGCTTTAACGGCCCGAATGGCAGTGTGGTCACAGTGAAACAGGCGCAGGATATGAAAGATGACAGCTGGGTCACGCTGCGCGGTAATATCGAAAAGCGCATTGGTGATGAAGACTACACCTTCCGTGATGCCACCGGCACCATGACGGTGGAAATCGACCATAAGCGCTGGGATGGCCTGACTGTGTCGCCGACCGATAAAGTCGAACTGCAGGGCGAACTGGATAAAGACTTTAATTCCGTCGAGCTGGATGTGAAGCGCGTCAGTAAGATTCAGTAACCCTGTCTGGATCTTCGCCGGGTCAGCTTTGTCTGTCCCGGCTGCGTGCTTTCAGCTCCTGCAACAAATGCTGTAGCGACGCCGAGCGGTCCCACCGGCGCCATGCCAGCGCAATATCGCTTGTCAGTGCCGGGTCATCACAAGGATGAAAACTGACATTCGGCGCATGAATCCGGCATAGCGAAGCGGGCACCATGGCAAAACCAAAACCCGCTTCCACCATGCTGATTAATGATGATATTTGCGGTGACTGTGGGCCGGTTTGTGGTTGAAAACCGCTTCGCAGACAGGCGCTGATGATCGACTCATACAGACTCGGCGCTATTTCACGTGGAAAGGTGATTAGCGGGGTTCCTTTCAGTTGCTGAAGCGAAAGCGTATTGCTGTGACTTAACGGATGTGAAGAAGGCAGCACGATGTGCATCGCTTCACTGGCGATTATCTGCAGGTTAAATGCTTTGCTGCTTTCACAAGGCAGACGGACAAAGGCGACATCGAGCGTCCCCTCTTCCAGCTCATGCATTAGCTTAGCCATACTGGCTTCGTGTGGCTGCAGCAACATCGCCGGATAGCGGGTCTGAAAGCGGCGCAGTAGCGTAAAGATCGCCGGGTGAAACGCCGTCGAACCGGCAAATCCCAGCGACAGCTGCCCGGATACGCCGCGGGCAATGCTTTTCGCTTTCTCCAGCGCATTTCCGGTGAGTTCAAGGATCTGACAGGCATCCTGATAAAAAACTTCACCGGCCTCGGTTAACTCGACTCCACGCGTCAGCCGCTTCAACAGCGGCGTTCCTATCTCGCGTTCCAGACGCAAAATTTGCTGGCTCAGTGGCGGCTGCGAGATGCCTAACATCTCCGCCGCGCGAGTGAAGTTACGCGTCTGCGCGACCGCCACAAAATAACGCAGATACCGCAGTTCCATATCAAAAACGTCTCAAAGTGGTGGGGGTTCTATATTGGAATGATGGGCTGAATCGAGTCAATATTTAGTTAATGATTTCTAATGCTTTTCATTAAGGTGGAAATATGACTAATGAAGTAAGTGATTGTTTATGTGTTAATGAACTTGCCGGTATGGTGTCATCCATTCAACAGGAAAGGCCAGAAAGTGTTATCTATCAAACCTCTTTGATGAGCGCGTTACTGAGTGGTGTCTATGAAGGTAATACCACCATTGGCGATTTACTGCAGAAGGGCGATTTTGGCCTCGGCACCTTTAACCATCTTGACGGTGAACTGATCGCGTTCGACAGCGAAGTCTATCAGTTGCGTGCAGATGGTTCGGCGAAAGAAGCACACACCGGACAAAAAACGCCGTTTGCCGTAATGACATTCTTTCACCCGCACTATCAATATCGTTTCTCGCAGCAAGCCAGCCGCGAAGAGGTGCATCAGGTTATTAATCAGCACATTCGTTCCGATAACCAGTTCTGTGCTCTGCGCCTGGAGGGGCACTTCCTGCAGGTCGATACCCGTACCGTACCCTGCCAGCACCGTCCGTATAAACCCATGATGCAGGCCGTAGAGGCGCAACCCATTTTCCACTTCCGCCAGCGCAATGGCGTGCTGATCGGCTTTCGTTCGCCGCAATACATGCAGGGCATCAATATCGCCGGGTATCACGAACACTTTATTACACAGGAACGTCAGGGAGGCGGACATGTCCTGGACTATCAGCTCCTGCATGGGGTGCTGAAGTTTGGCGAGATTAGCAAGCTGATCATTGACCTGCCTGATGACGCTGATTTCCTGCGGGCCAATCTTAATCCTGACAGCCTTGATGATGACATTCGTCATGTAGAGAGTTAATCAACCGAAAAGGAAAGCAGATGAAAACGGCAACTGATGTTCAGCAATGGGCGCATGGAGCGGATTTAGTGGTCGCGCAACTTGAAGCGCAGGGTGTGAAGCAGGTGTTTGGTATTCCCGGGGCTAAGATCGATAAAGTGTTTGACTCGCTGCTGGACTCCACGATTGAAACCATTCCGGTGCGCCATGAGGCCAACGCCGCCTTTATGGCCGCCGCTGTCGGCCGTTTAACCGGAAAAGCGGGGGTGGCGCTGGTTACCTCGGGTCCGGGGTGCTCCAATCTGATCACCGGGATGGCGACCGCCACTTCTGAAGGCGATCCTCTGGTGGCATTGGGTGGCGCGGTAAAGCGGGCAGATAGTGCGAAACAGGTACATCAGAGCATGGATACCATTGGCATGTTTCATCCGGTCACCAAATATGCCATTGAAGTACATTCCCCTGATGCACTCAGCGAGGTAGTGGCAAATGCCTTTCGCAGTGCGGAACTGGGCCGGCCCGGTGGGGCATTTGTCAGCCTGCCACAGGATATTATTAATCAGCCAGTGCGCGGTAATGTCCTGAAACACAAGGGACGGGTACTTTCTGGTCCGGCACCGGAAAGTGCTATCGCTGCCGTCGCCCGTAAAATTGCAGAGGCGCGTAATCCGGTGATCCTGTTAGGTCTGATGGCCAGTCAGCCTGAAAATGCAGCGGCACTGCATCAGCTACTGGAGAGCAGCCATATTCCGGTGACCAGTACTTACCAGGCCGCTGGCGCAGTTTGCCAGGATCACTTTTCGCGTTTTGCCGGTCGCGTAGGATTATTCAACAATCAGGCAGGGGACCGCTTATTACGCCAGGCCGATCTGATTATTACCGTAGGTTACAGCCCGGTGGAATACGAGCCTGCGATGTGGAACAGCGGTACTGCGACGCTGGTGCATATTGATGTGTTACCCGCTGACACGGATAACTATTACCTGCCGGATGCCGAACTGGTGGGGGATATCGCCGCCACTCTGCGGCAGCTGGCACGACGTATTGAGGCGCCACTGCAACTGAGTCACGCAGCGGCGGAGATTCTGCAGGATCGCCAAACCCAGCGGCAGTTGCTGGCGTTGCGGGGTCATCAGCTGGAACAGTTTGCCCTGCATCCGTTACGCATCGTCCGCGCCATGCAGGACATCATCAATAATGACGTCACTCTGACGGTTGATATGGGCAGTTTCCATATCTGGATTGCCCGCTATCTCTACAGTTTTCGCGCCCGCCAGATCATGATCTCTAATGGCCAGCAAACGATGGGGGTGGCATTGCCATGGGCTATTGGTGCGTGGCTGGTTGATCGTAGCCGCAAAGTGGTTTCCGTCTCAGGAGATGGCGGTTTTATGCAATCCAGTATGGAACTGGAAACGGCGGTGCGCCTGAAAGCCAATATCCTGCATATCATCTGGGTGGATGATGCCTACAATATGGTTGCGATGCAGGAAGAGAAAAAATACCAGCGGGTATCCGGGGTAAAATTTGGCGCGATTGATTTTAAAGTGTATGCCGAAGCGTTTGGCGCGGCTGGTTTTGCTGTTGACAGTGCGCATGCACTGGAGCCGACCTTGCGTAAAGCAATGGATGTTATAGGGCCGGCGGTCGTCGCGATACCGGTAGACTATGCGGATAACCCGTTGTTAATGGGACAATTACATCTGAGTCAGCTCCTGTAACGTCTGATGGCTGGCCGTCGTCAGCCGTCAGCAACAGTCGGTTCTCTTTATCTGAAAAAGCACGTTTGCCTTACCTGCCACGCGGCTTAAGGCAAATTTTTCCCTCTGTCAGCGAAACGTTTCGATGGCGATCACAAATTCATCAAAACTTCATTGTTTTCGTCCGTGCTTTTTCTACACTCCCTGTTAGCAAAACGTTTCGCTCTGGAGTGAAAGATGAAAAAAGGCGCATTACTGAATTCTGAAATTTCTCATGTGGTTTCCCGTCTGGGACATACCGATAGCCTGGTGATCTGCGATGCGGGTTTGCCTGTTCCTGCTGGCCCACAGCGTATTGATCTGGCGCTGACACACGGTATCCCCACGTTTTTGCAGGTAACCGAAATCGTGACGAAAGAGATGCAGGTTGAGAGCGCCATTATTGCGGAGGAGATTAAGCAGCATAATCCGCAACTCCATAGCGAGCTGATCGCGGTGCTCGAATCCTTGCAACAACTTCAGGGAAATACCATCAGTATCCGTTACACCAGTCATGAACAGTTCAAATTACAAACTCAACGCAGTCAGGCGGTCATTCGCAGCGGGGAGTGTTCCCCGTATGCGAATGTCATCCTGGTCGCTGGCGTGACCTTCTGAGGCTGGCATGCAACCGTTACTGCAACTGAAAGACATTGAAAAATCTTTTCCCGGCGTAAAAGCGCTCTCCGGCGCTTCACTCTCCGTTTATCCCGGCCGCGTGATGGCGCTGGTGGGCGAAAATGGCGCGGGGAAATCCACCATGATGAAAGTGCTGACCGGGATTTATACCCGTGATGCCGGTTCGTTACTGTGGCTGGGCAAAGAAACCAGCTTTAATGGCCCGAAAGCGTCACAGGAAGCCGGTATTGGCATTATTCACCAGGAACTGAATTTGATTCCGCAGTTAACGATTGCGGAAAACATCTTTCTCGGTCGCGAATTCGTGAACCGGTTTGGCCGCATCCAGTGGAAAAAAATGTACGCCGCCGCCGATGCGCTGTTGCAACGCCTGAACCTGCGTTTTAACAGCCATAAGCTGGTGGCGGATTTGTCGATCGGCGACCAGCAGATGGTGGAAATCGCCAAGGTGCTCAGCTTTGAATCCAAAGTGATCATCATGGATGAGCCAACCGACGCCCTGACCGATACCGAAACCGTGTCCCTGTTCCGTGTCATCAATGAGCTGAAAGCGCAGGGTTGCGGCATCGTCTATATCTCTCACCGCATGAAAGAGATTTTCGAGATTTGCGACGACGTTACCGTGTTCCGCGACGGCCAGTTTATTGCCGAGCGCACGGTGGACAGCCTGAGCGAAGAGTCGCTGATCGAAATGATGGTGGGCCGCAAGCTGGAAGATCAATACCCGCGTCTGGATCAGGCACCGGGCGAGGTGCGTCTGAAGGTGGAAAACCTCTGCGGACCGGGCGTTGATAATGTCAGCTTTACCCTGCGTAAGGGCGAAATTTTGGGTGTGGCTGGGCTGATGGGCGCCGGGCGCACCGAACTGATGAAAGTGCTGTATGGCGCAATGCCGCGTACCAGCGGCACGGTCAGTCTCGATGGTCGCGATGTGCAAACCCAGTCACCACAACAGGGGCTGGCCAATGGCATCGTCTATATCTCAGAAGACCGTAAGCGCGATGGTCTGGTGCTGGGTATGTCAGTGAAAGAGAACATGTCTCTGACCGCGCTCAACTATTTCAGCCACGGCGGCGGACGCCTGAAGCACGCGGAAGAAGTAACCGCAGTCAGCGACTTTATTCGTCTGTTTAATGTGAAAACGCCGTCGATGGAGCAGCCGATCGGCCTGCTGTCTGGCGGTAATCAGCAGAAAGTGGCGATTGCGCGCGGATTAATGACCCGTCCAAAGGTACTCATCCTTGATGAACCGACCCGTGGGGTCGACGTCGGCGCGAAGAAAGAGATTTATCAGTTAATTAACCAGTTTAAACAAGAAGGGCTGAGCATCATTCTGGTGTCGTCCGAAATGCCGGAAGTGCTCGGTATGAGTGACCGCATTCTGGTGATGCATGAAGGCCGCCTGAACGGCAATTTCCCGATTGAACAGGCCACCCAGGAAGTCCTGATGGCGGCAGCAGTCGGCAAGCAACACAGCGAGGAGTTAGCACATCTATGAGTACGCAAATTATACCTGCACGCCGCCGCTTTCTGAGTAAAGCCTGGCTGCTGGAGCAGAAATCGCTGATTGCGCTGATTGTGCTGATCGCTATTGTTTCCAGCCTCAGTCCGAACTTTTTCACCGTTAATAACCTGTTCAACATCCTGCAGCAGACGTCGGTCAACGCCATTATGGCGGTGGGCATGACGCTGGTGATCCTGACGTCAGGTATCGACCTGTCTGTCGGCTCACTGCTGGCGCTGACCGGCGCGGTTGCGGCGTCGATTGTCGGACTGGAAGTCAATGCGCTGGTGGCTGTCGCGGCATCGCTGGCTCTGGGCGCGTTTATTGGCGGGATTACCGGCACCATTGTGGCGCGCGGCAAAGTACAGGCGTTTATCGCCACCCTGGTGATGATGCTGTTACTGCGTGGTGTCACCATGGTGTATACCGACGGCAGTCCGGTGAATACTGGCTTTAATGACAATGCTGACCTGTTTGGCTGGTTCGGTATTGGTCGCCCGCTGGGCATTCCTACCCCGGTCTGGCTGATGGCGGTGGTATTCCTGCTGGCGTGGTACATGCTGCATCACACCCGTCTGGGCCGCTATATCTATGCGCTGGGTGGAAACGAAGCGGCGACTCAGCTGTCCGGTATCAATGTTAACCGTGTCAAAGTGATCGTTTACTCACTTTGCGGCATGCTGGCAGCGCTGGCAGGCACCATTGAAGTGGCGCGTCTCTCTTCCGCCCAGCCAACGGCAGGTACGGGTTATGAGCTGGATGCTATTGCGGCGGTGGTGCTGGGCGGGACCAGTCTGGCAGGTGGTAAAGGTCGTATTGTAGGGACGTTAATTGGCGCATTAATCCTTGGCTTTTTGAATAATGGGCTGAATCTGTTAGGTGTATCCTCATACTACCAGATGATCGTTAAAGCAGTCGTGATTCTGCTGGCGGTGCTGGTGGACAACAAAAGCAGTAAATAACTCTCAATCCCTGACTGGAAATAACAAATGAAAAAATTGACTGCACTTGCTGTATTGCTGGGCGCGACACTGAGTGCCAACGCGCTGGCAAAAGATACTATTGCTTTAGTGGTTTCTACTTTAAACAATCCGTTCTTTGTTTCTCTTAAGGATGGCGCACAGAAAGAAGCAGACAAACTGGGTTATAACCTGGTGGTGCTGGATTCACAGAACAACCCGGCGAAAGAGCTGGCGAACGTGCAGGATCTGACGGTTCGCGGTACTAAGCTGGTGCTGATTAACCCAACCGATTCCGATGCGGTGGGTAACGCAGTGAAACTGGCTAACCAGGCGAATATCCCGGTGATTACCCTTGACCGTGTTGCGGCACAGGGCACCGTGGTGAGCCACGTCGCCTCTGATAACCGTTTCGGCGGCAAAATGGCGGGTGACTTCATCGCCAAGAAAGTCGGTGAGAGCGCTAAAATCATCGAACTGCAGGGCATTGCCGGCACGTCTGCTGCGCGTGAGCGTGGTGAAGGCTTCAAACAGGCTGCCGATGCACACAAATTTAATATCCTGGCCAGCCAGCCTGCTGACTTCGACCGTACTAAAGGTCTGAACGTCATGCAGAACCTGCTGACCGCACATCCTGATGTGCAGGCGGTATTTGCCCAGAACGACGAAATGGCGCTGGGTGCACTGCGTGCGCTGCAGACTGCAGGTAAATCCGATGTGCTGGTAGTGGGCTTTGATGGCACCGACGACGGCGTGAAAGCGGTGGAAGGCGGCAAGCTGGGCGCGACGGTGGCACAGCTGCCAGAGCAGATCGGCGTTATCGGCGTGCAGACGGCTGATAAAGTGCTGAAAGGTGAAAAAGTCAGAGCGATCAACCCGGTCGATCTGAAGCTGGTTACCAAATAAATCAAAGAAAAGCAGGGCACCGCGCCACCCTTTGCGGTGGCGCGTTTTTCAGGACACTTATGTATGACTAAAACCGCTAAACTGGCTGTTCTTGGCAGCATCAATGCCGACCATATCCTTAATCTGGATCAGTTCCCGCGTCCCGGTGAGACGGTGATCGGCAATCACTATCAGGTTGCTTTTGGTGGTAAAGGCGCGAATCAGGCGGTGGCTGCCGGTCGCAGTGGCGCGGATATCGCATTTATTGCCTGTGTAGGCGCAGATGATATTGGTCAAAGCGTGCGTCAGCAGCTGAAAAGTGACCGTATTGATATCACTCCGATCGAAGTGATTGAGGGCAATACCACGGGAGTGGCACTGATTTTTGTGAATGGTGAAGGGGAAAACTCTATCGCCATTCAGGCAGGCGCGAATGCCGCCTTAACACCGCAACTGGTTGAGCGTCATCAGCAAACCATTGCCGATGCTTCGGCACTGCTGATGCAGCTGGAATCTCCGCTGGAGAGCGTACTGGCAGCTGCGCGTATCGCGCACCAGCATCAGACCCAGGTCATTCTCAATCCTGCGCCCGCAACAGAGCTGTCTGATGAGCTGCTGTCGCTGGTAGATATGATCACGCCGAACGAAACCGAGGCAGAGATCCTGACCGGGATTGCGGTGAAATCCGATGAAGACGCGGCACGCGCGGCGGCGGCACTGCATGCCAAAGGCATTGCGAAAGTGCTGATCACGCTGGGTAGTCGTGGCGTCTGGTTAAGTGATAACGGTCAGGGCCAGCGTATTGCCGGTTTCCGCGTGAAAGCCGTGGATACCATTGCCGCAGGTGATACCTTTAACGGTGCGCTGATCACCGCGCTGCTGGAGCAGCAGCCGATGGAACAGGCGGTGCGTTTTGCCCATGCCGCCGCCGCGATTGCCGTGACCCGCCCAGGCGCACAGCCTTCAGTGCCATGGCGCGAAGAGATCGACAGCTTCTTGCAACAGCAGGGGTAAACCGCTTGGCCACTATGAAAGATGTCGCCCGTTTAGCGGGCGTCTCTACCTCAACGGTCTCTCACGTTATTAATAACAATCGTTTTGTTAGCGATGCGGTGCGGGAAAAAATTGAGGCGGCCATCCGCGATCTGAATTATGCGCCTTCTGCGCTGGCGCGTAGTCTCAAAATCAACCAGACCCGTACCATTGGTATGCTGCTGACCGCCAGCAGCAACCCGTTCTACTCGGAAGTGGTGCGTGGGGTGGAAAATAGCTGTTATGAACGCGGCTATAGTCTGGTGTTGTGCAATACCGAAGGCGATGAAGAGCGTATGAATCGCAGTCTGGAAACCCTGTTGCAGAAACGGGTGGATGGTTTGCTGATCATGTGCACCGAGAGTCATCGTCCCGACGAAGATATTTTGAAACGTTACCCCAGTATTCCCTCCGTGATGATGGACTGGTCACCGTTCGAAGGTGACAGCGATATTATTCAGGATAATTCTCTGCTGGGTGGCGAACAGGCCACGGCTTATCTGATTTCACGTGGTTATACGCGTATCGCCTGCATCGCCGGTCCACAGGATAAAACGCCAGCCCGTTTGCGACTCGATGGCTATAAGCAGGCGATGGCGACGGCAGGTTTGCCGATCCTGCCGGGCTACATTATTGACAGTGATTTCGAATTTCAGGGCGGTTTTAACGCCATGAACCAGCTGCTGTCGCTGAATCCACCGCCGCAGGCGGTGTTTACCAGTAATGATGCGATGGCGGTTGGGGTTTATCACGCGCTGTATCAGGCGGGTCTGTCGGTGCCGCAGGATATGGCGGTGATTGGCTACGATAATATTGAACTGGCGCGTTATATGACGCCGCCGTTAACTACCATCCATCAGCCGAAAGATGAACTGGGTGAGCTGGCGATTGACGCGTTGATCCAGCGGCTGGCCGATCCTGGCATCAGTCCGCAACTGCTGGTGCTGACGCCAGAATTAATCGAACGCGCTTCCGTCGGCGAGATCTAACCTTTCTTCCTGCGCTTCTCACGGTCGTTAATCAGATGACGACCGTCCCCGGCTTTTAACAGCAGAAACACCAGCCCCGATAGTACGGTAACAACGCCCATGGTCAGGAAGGTGGCATGGAAGTGTTGCACGGTTGTGCCATCGAAACTCTGATACAGCCGCAACACGGCGGCACTGACCGCGACGCCAAAACCGATTGCCAGTTGCTGTGTTACCGCCAGCATACTGTTGCCGCTGCTGGCGTTCTCATCGGTCAGATCGGCCAGTGTAATGGTATTCATTGCGGTGAACTGCGTTGACATCGCCATGCCCAGCAGGAACAGCGGCACTACCAGAATCGCAATCCCGGCTCCCGGTGACTGCAAAGAAAAGGTGGCGATCAGCACGCCAATAATCGTGGTGATGCCGACCAGGGTGTTGCGGTAACCAAAGCTGCGTAATACCCGGGTCACGGTCGACTTAGCCAGGATGGAGCCAATCGCCGTTGGCGCCATCATGCAACCGGCAAGGATGGCGGAGTAGTTAAATGCCACCTGCAGCATCAGCGGCATCAGGAATGGCACGCAACCCGTGCCGAGACGTGCGGCGATATTACCGGCGATGCCGACCGAGAAGGTGCGGGTTTTAAACATCGGCAGGGCAATCAGCGGTGCCGGATGACGTAATGCGTGCCATATATAGAAGAGAAGCAACAACGCGCCAGCCAGCAATACAGCAACCGCCACGCTGCCAGCGACAATCTGTTCGCCGAGCAGCTCAATCCCGCTCGACAACAATACCAGCCCAAGCCCGAACAGCAGAAAACCCAGCAGGTCAAAACGACGGCGCGGGGTGGTGAAGTCCGGCATATATTTACGTGCGTACAGGATACCGAGAATGCCTATCGGGATATTAATCAGGAAGATCCAGTGCCAGGTCGCGTAAGTGACCAGCAGTCCGCCCAGCAGCGGACCGAGAATCGGGCCAACCAGCCCGGGCATGGTGACAAAATTGAGGACCGGCAACAGTTCGCTGCGCGGGTAAGCCCGTAACAACGCCAAACGAGCGACCGGCATCATCATCGCGCCACCCACGCCCTGGATAACACGTGAAATCACCAGCATACCCAGTGAACCGGACAACGCGCAGGTCAGCGAACCGAAGGTGAAGAGTGAGACTGCGACAATAAACACTTTCCGCGTGCCATATCTGTCAGCCAGCCAGCCGCTGACCGGGATCAGCATTGCTACCGTCAGTGTGTAGCTGATAACAGCGGATTGCATCGCCAGTGGAGAACGTTCCAGACTGTGTGCGATAGCCGGTAACGCGGTATTCAGAATGGTGGCGTCCAGCGCCTGCATAAAAAACGCCATGGCGGCAATCCAGGGGAGGCCGGCCATACTGCGCGCGGATGTGATCATTGAGCGTCCTTTTTATCCCTGATTTCACGAATCAGAGTGAAATATACACACGAAAAGGGCGTTTTTTCGACTTTTGTCGAAAAATACATCTGTCAGTTATTTTTTTGCAATAAACACTTGTCAGGCGTCAGGAACTCCCTATAATGCGCCTCCACTGACACGGCACAACGACATAACGGTCGCCGGGTTGAAGAGAAAAACTCTTAAAAAAGAGGTTGACTCTGAAAGAGGAAAGCGTAATATACGCCACCTCGCAGCAGCAGGCGAAGCCGCTGACTGCACTG
>NZ_CBFFRK010000067.1:0-23350 GCF_965644245.1 Erwinia sp. V71 | reverse complement strand
GATAGCTTATCGGTAGCTAACCGTCCCTCCATCCACATGACCAAGCGTTGCACTTATTATCTGAATTCGCGATGTTCTTTATTACGGCTTAACCACAGGGAAAGCGCTTTCAGTGAATCCGCGGTGAACTCATCACAACGGCTGGTGATCTCTTCTGGCGTCATCCAGAACACTTCTTCCACTTCTTCTTCCTGCATCGCGAAAGGCCCGTGGGACACACAGCTGAACAGTCCGCCCCAGACACGGCAGTGAGCATCTTCAAAATAGAACAAACCGTGGTCAGCGAACGGTACATCAGCAATGCCCAGTTCTTCTTCGGCTTCACGCCGTGCCGATTCCAGCATGGCTTCACCGCTTTGCACCACACCGCCTGCGGTACAGTCCAGCATCCCCGGCATAAAGTCCTTAGTCATGGTGCGACGCTGCACAAGAATTTTTCCCATACCATCGTGTACCACGATGTAAGTCGCACGGTGCCGCAGACATTGCGCACGCATTTGTGCCCGGCTGGACTGAGCGATAACCTCGTTATCTTCGTTGACGATATCCACCCACTCTGTTGCGGCAGCCTGACTTTGCTCCACCATCAGTAACCCTTTTTCTGTTCTGGCGCATTGCTGCGCGCCCTGTTTTCGCAACCGTTAAAATTACTGTCTAATCATTGCTTACGCAATCATTACTGCGTTTTGCTCGATTCTGCCAGCCACAGCTGCACTGACGCACGCTGCCACTGGAAATGCGCATAGTCTGCCAGTTTTGCCGGCAACGCATCACCATGCAGCGCCAACCGGTTCAGCATAATGGCTAAGTCCGTATCCGCAATGCACCATTCGCCAAACAGATTTTGCTGACCATCCTGCAGCAGACTATCAACAGCCGTGATCAGTTTTTGCACCGCCGCTCAGCCATCAGCACTTAACGGCGGGAATTTTTCGCCGGCGAACAGCACTTCTGTCGGACGCTCCGCCCGTAATGCCATCAGGTCGCTGCGCAGCCATGCCTGAATCTGGCGCGCACGCGCACGTTTCTCGCTATTGCGCGGATAAAGGCGTTCAAATTCAGGTGCCGGAAAACGCTCTTCAAGGTACTCGGCAATCGCGGAAGACTCGCTCAGCAGGAAGTCATCCACTTGCAGCGTCGGCACACGCGACGTGATAGAGAGTTCACGGTACGCGCTGGCATGGTGCTCGCCAGTGGCCAAATCGACACGTTTCAGGCTGAAAGGAATGCCCTTTTCCGTTAAGGCGACATAGACAGACATGACATAGGGACTGAAAAACGATGCATCCGACCACAGAGTAATTTTCGGGTATTCCATGCTGATTCCTTTAAGCTGACGGAACGAATTGGGTCTCTCCTGTTTACCGATTTTTAGTCACGAAGGCAATGTGCATTTTTGTGATTGCGTAAAGGTCTGCGCCATGCCTTTTAACTGTCGATTAATTGTTCTATATTGCGGAAACAATAAGGTTAATGCTTGATTTTATTTGGAGTCATCATGATCGATCTCTATTACGCCGGGACCCCCAATGGCCACAAAATCACGCTGTTTCTGGAAGAATCTGGCCTGCCGTATAAACTGCATCGGGTAAATATTGGCAAGGGTGAACAGTTTAAACCTGAATTTCTCGCTATCGCGCCAAATAACAAAATACCGGCGATTGTCGATCACCAGCCGGTCGATGGTGGTGCGCCGCTCAGCCTGTTCGAATCGGGCGCTATCCTGGTCTATCTGGCGGAAAAAAGCGGCAAGTTCCTCAGCGCCGAGCTGCGCGAACGCAGCGCCACGCTGCAGTGGCTGTTCTGGCAGATGGGCGGATTTGGCCCGATGCTTGGCCAGAAGCATCACTTCAATCATTTTGCGCCGCAACCCGTGCCTTACGCCATTGAGCGCTTTCAGGTGGAAACCCAGCGACTGTACGGCGTGCTGAACCGTCAGCTGGAGCAAAAACCCTGGGTGGCGGGCGAGCATTACAGCATTGCCGATATGGCTATCTGGCCGTGGGTGAACGCCCATGAACGCCAGCGGATCGACCTGGCGGATTATCCGGCGGTACGTAACTGGTTCGAGCGTATTCGCACCCGTCCGGCGACTCAGCGTGCTCTGGCGCTGGCTAACGGCTGATACGACGTCACTGCGGGCGGGATGACCTCGTCCGTTAACTCTGACGAATATCACACACACTTCCGACAGTTCTCTTCTAAGCTGAAACATGCTGTCAAACAACGCGTAAGGAATTCAGCATGCATATTTTGCTCACTGGCGGCACCGGATTAATCGGCAGCTATCTGATACCGCGTCTGTTGCAGTCTGGCCATCAGGTTAGCGTCGTGACACGCGATGTTGCCGCAGCACGCGCCAGGCTTGGTGAAGACGTTCAGTTCTGGTCTGGTCTCGACCAGCAACACGATCTGAACGGGATCGATGCGGTGATCAACCTTGCTGGCGAACCGATTGCCGATAAACGCTGGACGGATGAACATAAACAGCTGCTGTGCGAAAGCCGCTGGCAAATCACTGAACGCCTGGCGTCACTGATTAAGGCCAGCAGCCAGCCTCCTGCCGTACTGATTTCCGGCTCAGCCACCGGGTTTTATGGTGATACTGGCGATCTGGTGCTGACTGAAGACGATCCCGGGCACGACGAGTTCACACATCAGCTATGCGCACGCTGGGAAGAACTGGCGCTTACAGCGGAGAGTGAGCAGACACGCGTCTGCCTGCTGCGTACTGGCGTGGTGCTGGCGAAAAATGGCGGGGCCCTGGAAAAGCTCAGGATGCCGTTTAAGCTCGGTTTTGGCGGCCCGCTGGGCAGCGGTAAACAATATGTTCCGTGGATACATATTGACGATATGGCGAACGCTATTCTCTGGCTGCTGGACAATCCCTCACTGCGTGGTCCGTTTAATATGGTTGCACCTTATGCGGTACGCAATGAACAGTTTTCTGCAACACTCGGTCAGGCCATGCATCGCCCGGCGGTGTTCCGCACGCCAGCCAGTGCAGTGCAGCTGCTGATGGGTGAAGCGGCGGTGCTGGTACTGGGCGGACAACATGTATTGCCGAAACTGCTGGAAGAGTCGGGATTTGGTTTTCGCTGGTTCCAGCTGGATGAGGCGTTAGCTGATGTGGCTGGGGGGCATTAGGGGGCAATGCCCTGGGGCCCTTTTTTCGGGGGAAATTTTGGGCTAAAAACCAGGTCAGGGGCTGCGACCAGGTCAAGGTCAAGGACATTTCGTTCGTCCTTCGGTCGACCGACCCAGGGGCGGCAAGCGCCCCGCCCCTGGGGACCCGTGCTTGTGCCTGCTCCATCGCCCGCTTCGCGGGTTCCCTCCGAAATTTGATCCGACCTGTGGACCGCTCGCGACGCGTTCCATACGCGGCGCTCCCTTTCGCGCCATCCATGGCGCTCATCCAGGCCGGCTTAAATTTCCTCGGCGATTGCGACGCCACCTCCGGCCGTTCCAGTTACTTATATTTCTGATTTAAGCCTTTTCTTCCCAGCTTTCCTGTCATTTCATCTTTTAGATTAACTATTACGGTTTTGGGTTTTGGGTTTTGGGTTTTGGGTTTTGGGTTTTGGGTTTTGGAAGGGATTTTATTTTTTTGACCTGGATTTTGACGTTCGGAGGCGTCGCAAGCGCTGAGGAAAAACGTGTGACCAGGACGAGCGACAGGGACGTCGCGAGAGGTGTGGCCGCGCAGGACGCGCGTCCACTCCGTTCCGTAGGGAAGACGTTTTGACGAAGGCACCCGCGAAGCGGGCGCTGGAGCCGCCGGAAGCGCGGATTGTTAAGGGCCGCGCTTTCGGCCCTTAACTCGCTCGCCGCGTGGGCGAGCGAAACGCCCTTGACCTGGCCCTTAAGCCCTTAAGCCCTTAAGCCTTTAAACCTTTGAGCACTCAAGAACTCAAACCCACTCCGCAGGAGAAAAACCTACTTCAACGCCCCCGACAAAAACTGCTGTAACCGCGCACTCTTTGGCTGCCCAAATACCGCATCCGGAGGTCCTTCCTCCTCGATTTTCCCCTGATGCAGGAAAATCACATGGCTGGACACATGGCGGGCAAACTCCATCTCGTGCGTCACCACCACCATGGTTTTCCCCTCTTCCGCCAGTTGCTGCATAATGCGCAGCACCTCGCCAACCAGTTCAGGGTCCAGCGCGGAAGTCGGTTCGTCAAACAGCAACACTTCCGGCTCCATCGCCAGCGCACGGGCAATGGAAACGCGCTGCTGCTGACCGCCAGACAGATGTACCGGGTATTTTCCCTGCGCACGCTCATCAATGCCAACTTTGGCAAGATAACGCACCGCGCGCTCACGCGCTTCCTGCTTGCTTAACCCCAGCACCTGAATCGGCGCTTCCATCACATTCTCCAGCACCGTCATATGGCTCCAGAGATTGAAATGTTGAAACACCATGGTCAGACGCGTGCGCAGCGAACGCAGTTGTTCTTTATTGGAAACTTTCAGCTGACCATCGGTATCACGCACCAGATTAATCTGCTCATTATTCACCACAATGGTGCCTTCACTCGGTTTTTCGAGGAAGTTGATACAACGTAAAAAGGTACTTTTTCCCGAACCTGATGAACCAATAATACTGATGACGTCGCCAGCCGCAGCCTGTAACGATACGCCCTTCAGCACCTCATGTTCCCCATAATGCTTATGGAGCTCAGTTACCTGTAATTTTATGTCGGCCATAGTGATACTTACTCAATGGGTCGATGAGGGTTTAACATGCGCCATCCAGCGCTTTTCCGCCAGGCGGAACAGGCTGATCAGCGTGTACGAAATAATCAGATACAGCACAGCGGCAATACCGAAAGCGGTAAACGGCTGATAGGTCGCCGCATTCACATCACGCGCAACTTTCAGCAAATCCGGCACCGTGGCGGTAAACGCCAGCGCGGTGGAGTGCAGCATCAAAATCACTTCGTTGCTGTAAGCCGGTAACGCAGTGCGCAGCGCGGAAGGCAGAATAATGCAACGGTAAAGTTTAAAGGTGGAGAAGCCATACGCGCGCGCCGCCTCAATTTCACCGTGCGGCACACCACGAATCGCACCGGCGAAAATCTCGGTGGTGTAAGCACAGGTATTCAGCGTCAGTGCCAGCAACGTACAGTTCAGACCGCTGCGGAAAAAGGCGTTCAGCATTTCCGTGCCTTTCACCACTTCCAGCGTGTACATCCCGGAGTAAAACACCAGTAGCTGCACATACAGCGGCGTACCGCGGAAGATATAGGTAAACAACCATACCGGAAACTGAATCGCACGATTAGGTGATACGTGGGCAATCGCCAGCAGCACCGCCAGGCATCCCCCCAACGCCACGGAAATAATCAGCAACCACAGCGTAATCGCCACGCCCGTAAAGCGGTAGCCGTCGGTCCACAACAGCGCTTTCCAGTATTCGTTGATAATCTCAATCATAGCTCCGCCCTCTTCACGCCAACCGAGTAGCGACGCTCAAGCCACCACAGCACGCCATTCGACAGTGTGGTAAAGATCAGATAGATCACCCCGGCAACAATCGCGAAATAGAACGGTTCCCAGGTACTTTTCCCCGCCAGCTGCGTGGCTTTCACCACATCTTCCAGCCCCAGCAGTGAAACCAGCGCTGTCGCTTTCAGAATCACCTGCCAGTTATTACCAATTCCCGGCAGCGCAAAGCGCATCATGGCCGGAAACAGAATGCGACGAAACACCTGTGAAGCGGTAAAACCAAAGGCGGTCGCCGCTTCGATCTGCCCTTTTGGCACGGCTAAATAGGCGCCACGGAAGGTTTCGGTAAAGTACGCACCGTAGATAAAACCGAGAGTTAGAATACCGGCCACCATCGGGTCGATATCAAATTGTGATAATCCCAGCGCCTCAGTGACCTGGTTAAGCGCGATCTGCAGACCGTAAAAAATCAGCAGCATCAGCACCAGATCAGGCACGCCGCGAATCAGAGTGGTGTAGCCTTCAAAAATCAGCGCCGCCAGGCGGCTTTTCGACAGCTTAGCGCCAGCGCCGATTAACCCCAGCACCACAGCAATCAGCAGAGAGCTGACTGCCAGCTCCAGCGTCACCATTGCGCCACGGAAAATTACTTCAGAATAGCCATACAGCATGGGCATGATCCTGTCGGGTGGAATCGAACTGATGACTGCCCGTGACGGGCAGCCATCTTATGTGACAGGTTTACTTAACCGCCATAGACATCAAAGTCGAAGTATTTCTTCGCCAGTTTGTCGTAAGTACCGTCTTTACGCATCTCAGCGAAAGCTTTGTCGATCGCCGCTTTCAGCTCAGTTTCATCTTTACGCAGCCCGATACCGGTGCCGACACCAAAGATTTTGTCATCTTTCACTGCCGGACCCGCAAACGCATAGTCTTTACCGACAGGCTGTTTCAGGAAGCCTTCGCTGGCCGCGACTTCATCCTGGAATGCCACATCGATACGACCCGCGGTCAGATCCTGATACACCAGATCCTGGTTAGCATACGGGGTCACCGTCACACCCTTTGGCCGCCAGTTCTGGTTGGCGTAAGTTTCCTGGGTGGTGCCCTGCAGCAGACCGACGTTTTTGCCTTTCAGCGACTCAATCGTTGGCTGAATCGGCGAGCCTTTTGGCCCGATCAGGCGTGAGTTAGCGGCGTACAGCTTGTCAGAGAAGGCGATCTCCTGCTGGCGCTTTTCGGTAATGGAGAGAGAAGAGATGATGATGTCGATCTTCTTCGCTTTCAGCGACGGGATCAGCGCATCAAAGTCGCTTTCCACGTAGGTACATTTTGTTTCAATGCGTTTGCAAATCTCGTTGGCCAAATCGATGTCAAAACCGACCAGCTGACCCTGCGCATTTTTCGATTCAAACGGTGCGTAGGTCGGGTCAGTTCCGACACGCAGATTTTTTGGCACAGCAGCAAATGCGCTGCCCGCGCTGGATAAAGCCAGCAACAGAGAAAGAGCCAGTACCTGCTTTTTCATAAATTACCCTCAAGTAAAGTGCTTTTGTTATGGTCTGGATGATGTGTGTTTGCGCTCTTTGTTTTGCAAATTTCATACCAGTTCTGACGCTGGTTAGCGGGCAAAGAGCACGGGCGAAACGTCAGGCGCGGAACACGCCAGAACGCGACGTTGATACCCTGAATAATTCGGGTGGCAGGCAGGCGGCGAATCCCGGGAGCTTACACCAGTAAGTGACCGGAGTGAGCGACAAATCGGCCAAAGGCTGATTTGAACGCCGTTTGCAGCACCCCCAGCGGAGCGAGGACCGGTTAAGATCCGGGTAAGAAAGCCAGCGCACCTGCAACCTGAAGTATGACGGGCATATCAGGGAAAATATATCAGGGTTGTCATTTCATGGTGGCAACTATGTTGCATTTTGGTGCGCGCGATGCACGAAAAGTGATCCAGACTGGATTGTCGCACCAAAACAGGGCGCTCAGTGAAGCGTTATGCACCCTGCCAGCGCGTAAACAGGTCTTGCGACAGCGAAATATCAAACTGGTCCAGTACGCGATTGACGGTCTGATCGACAATGTCCTGCACCGTTTCCGGTCGGTGATAGAAAGCAGGTACAGGCGGCATAATAATCGCCCCCAGTTCCGCCGCGCTGGTCATCAGACGCAGATGCCCGAGATGCAACGGGGTTTCACGCACACACAAGACCAGCCGACGCCGCTCTTTCAGCACCACATCCGCCGCGCGGGTCAGCAGGCCATCTGTATAGCTGTGAACAATGCCGGAGAGTGTTTTCATTGAGCACGGCAGGATCACCATACCTTCGGTTTTATACGAACCGGATGAAATACTGGCGGCAATATCACGTGCGTCATGTACCACATCCGCCAGCGCCTGCACATCACGCAGCGAGTAATCGGTTTCCAGCGCCAGGGTCTGACGCGCTGACTGACTCATTACCAGGTGGGTTTCCACTTCCGGGACATCCTGCAATACCTGTAGCAGACGTACGCCGTAAATTGCGCCGCTGGCGCCGGAAATGCCGATAATCAGTCGTTTCATGCTGTTGCCTTTTACTTCTCAGAGATTGCGCAAGTGTGAACTTTGGCGGGGGAAATTACAACTGATGCGGTGAGAGTTTAGGCAGGGACTGAAGGGGCAGAGGGGAAAGAAAGATAAGGGATTGCCCCATACAGCCCCTTCCCCCATAAGATGGGGGAAGGCTGGGATGGGGGAGAAAACAACGCAGAACGTCATACTTAGTCGTCAGCCCCCCTCCCTGCCCCTCCTCCATGTTATGGGGAGGGAACCGGCACGGAGATTACCCTTCGTTATGCAACTCGAGGTTTTCCACTTCATTCTGCCGCGCCATGGCTTTGGCATCGTCGTTACGCAGTGACTGGAGATACTCCAGATACTGCTGATCAACGTCTTTCGTTACGTACACGCCGTTAAACACCGAACATTCGAACTGGGCGATATCCGGGTTCTCTTCGCGCACCGCTTCGATCAGGTCGTTAAGATCCTGGAAAATCAGCGCATCCGCACCAATAATCTGACGAATCTCTTCCACTTCACGGCCATGAGCAATCAGTTCCGTCGCACTCGGCATATCGATGCCATAGACGTTCGGGAAACGAATTTCCGGGGCAGCGGAAGCCAGATAAACCTTTTTCGCGCCCGCTTCACGCGCCATCTCGATAATCTGCTCCGAGGTGGTGCCACGTACGATAGAGTCATCCACCAGCAGCACGTTCTTGTCGCGGAATTCCGCACGGTTGGCGTTCAGTTTACGACGCACCGCGCTGCGACGCAGCTGCTGGCCCGGCATGATAAACGTACGACCAACGTAACGGTTTTTCACGAAGCCCTGACGGTACGGCTTATTCAGGATATTGGCGATTTCCAGTGCGATATCGCAGGAGGTTTCCGGAATCGGGATCACCACGTCAATGTCCAGATCTTCCCATTCGCGCGCAATTTTCGCACCCAGCTTGGTGCCCATACGCACACGGGCGCTGTACACCGAAATCTTATCGATAAAGGAGTCAGGACGGGCGAAATAGACATACTCGAACAGGCAGGGATTGCTTTTCGGGTTTTCCGCGCACTGACGGGTAGAAAGCTGACCTTTCTCGGTGATGTACACCGCTTCGCCCGGCGCCACATCGCGCAGGAACTCAAAGCCCAGCGTATCCAGTGCCACGCTTTCCGACGCCACCATATACTCAATGCGGCCATCATTCATTGCGCGCTTGCCGATCACCAGCGGACGAATGCCGTTAGGATCGCGGAATGCCACCATACCGTGGCCGATAATCATCGCCACACATGCGTAAGCGCCGCGCACCTTCTGGTGCACTGCCGCCACCGCAGCAAAAATGTTTTCTGCTTCCAGCGGGTAATGCTGAAAACGATCCAGCTCCTGCGCAAAGATGTTCAGCAGGATCTCGGAATCAGAGGTGGTATTGACGTGACGGCGACCACTCTCAAACAGCTGCTTACGCAGCTCGTGTGCGTTAGTCAGGTTGCCGTTGTGTGCAAGGGTAATGCCGTAAGGAGAGTTCACGTAGAAGGGTTGCGCTTCAGAAGCACTGGAGCTTCCGGCGGTCGGGTAGCGCACGTGGCCAATACCCATATTCCCCTGCAGACGCTGCATATGACGTGCTTCAAATACAT
Organism: Erwinia sp. V71; assembly: GCF_965644245.1. NCBI lineage: Bacteria > Pseudomonadati > Pseudomonadota > Gammaproteobacteria > Enterobacterales > Erwiniaceae > Erwinia > Erwinia sp. V71. The sequence continues at coordinate 13,716 of NZ_CBFFRK010000067.1, read as the reverse complement.
CACTGACCAGACCGTTTGCTTTACGCAGACGGAAGCAGTTCATTGCATCAATCGTACAAATGCCTGCGGCATCCTGCCCACGATGCTGGAGCACCGTTAACGCGTCATAAATCGACTGGTTTACCGGCATGAAACCGGTGATACCGACAATACCGCACATGTTCTCATATCCTCATAAGCCGCACCCCCGGCGCGATTACCGGGGCAAAAAACTGGACGTGCTTTGCAGGTAGTCAAAAAACCACCTGATGATGTAACTGAACTGTGGAACCAGTTGTGACTGTTGCCAGTCCGTGCTTTTTGACAGCCCGGTGAACGTATCGAGGAAAAACAAAATGGCAGACACGATCAGTATGCCACGCAGCGCCCCGAAGCAGACACCCAACACCCTGTCAGTTCCTGACAGGCCGGTCTTTTCGACCAATGAACCTATAACATAGTTCACTATCGCGCCCACGATCAGGGTAGCGATAAAGAGTATGCCAATGGCAATGCCATTGCGAACCAGTTCGTCTTCAAAACCTGTGAACCAGACGGCAAGAAAGGAGTAGTAATGACTGGCGACAAAGAATGCGCATCCCCAGGTCACGAGAGATAATGCTTCCCGTACAAACCCGCGGATCAGGCTAACCAGAGCCGAAAAACCAACAACCGCAATTATGACGTAATCTATCCAGACCATGAACTCTTCCAGTGACAATGCCCCTGCATCCAGTTCGGGGCGAATTCTAACAGAAAAAGAAAACGTTTGCGTAGCGTTTTCCTTTGCCAGACCAAATAAAAAGGGGCGATGAAAAAATCCTCAATCGCCGCCTTTAATCTGTTTGATTTTACCTTTTCAATCGGGTTCAGGAAGTCTGTTTTCCGATTGATAATGCGCTTCGTAAGTCTTGACGGATTTTGCTTTGGCGCTGCGCCTGCTCAGGCTCGTCGCTTTACATTCGGTGCCTGCCCAGGGAACAGGGTCAGCTCCGGAAAGACGTAACATCTGTCATCCATGACAGCTCGGCCCGCGCCGTCCATGGCGCGGGACGCTTTCCTACGCTGGCCGTGTTCCCTTCGCCTTGTGCTGATTCGTTGCTGTCCGGTTTCAGGTGCATCGTGCATTGCGTTTTATCGCGCGCTGTAAGACTTCACCACACCGCCGAGGCCGGAGATATTTTTCAGCTCCGCCACTGCGTCCTGCATCTTCGCTTTCGACGCATCCGGGCCAACATAAATGCGGGTAATCTGCCCCTGCACTGGCGTGGAAGGCACGGTATAAGCACGATACCCCGACAAACGCAGCTGCGCGACAATCTCATTCACTTTTGCGGCGTTCTTCAGTGCACCCAGCTGTACCACATACGCCTGACCTGTCGGCGCCTGCTCCGGTTTCGGCTGTTCGGCCGGTTTTGGCTGTTCAACGGGTTTCGGTTGCTCGACCGGCTTCGGTTGTTCAACAGGTTTCGGCTGCGGTTTAGGTTGTTCCACCGGTTTTGGTTGCGGCTTCGGTTGCTCCACTGGTTTTACCGGCTGTGGTTTAGGCTGGGGTTGCGCTGGCGCAGCCTGCATCGGCGGCGGTGACACCACCGTCGGCTGGCTGTTGCTCTGCGGCTGGGGCGCGCCCTGCTCCGCCGCCTGCATCTCTTCGTCGTCGCTGCTGTTTGCGCCGACGGCTTCCTTCGCCCCTTCCGGCGGCTGCGCTGGCAGCGACTGGCTCACCGGCGGCACCATATCGGTATCCTGCTGATCATCCGGTTTCGGCACCAGCGGGATCGACGCAAACTCTTCCTGATAATGTTTTTTCTTACCGTCCAGTAAACCCGGTAAAACAATAACGCCCACGGCGACCAGAATTACAGTTCCGACTAAACGGTTCTGAAACTTACTTGCCACTTCCGTTCTCCGTTTCCAGCACTTCCATTACATGCGCCACGGTGTGGAACGAACCACACACCAGCACAATATCCTGTTTCTGCGCCTGCTGCTGCGCGGCATGCCACGCTTCCGCGACATGGGTAAAACCCTGCGCCTGCGACGGCAGATGCGCCAGCAGCTCTTCTGCACTGGCGCCACGCGGCCCTTCCAGTGGTGCACAGTACCAGTTATCCACCTGTGGCACTAAACAGGCAAGGGTTCCGGCAATATCTTTATCATGCAACATCCCCACCACCGCATGCACTTTCCCTTCGCGCGGCACTTCCGCCAGACGTCCAGCCAGATAAGCAGCAGCATGAGGATTGTGCGCGACATCGAGGATCACCTGCGGCTGATGACTGATGGTCTGAAAACGCCCGGGCAGCACGGCTTTATCCAGCCACTGGCGGATCACCCCGTCATCGACCACCAGCGTCGAGGCGCGCAACGCCGCCAGCGCTGTCGCGGCATTCGGCAGTGGCACCTGCGGTAAGGGCAGGCCGGCTAAGCTGCCCTGCGCATCGCTGAAGGTCCAGCTGTCGCCGTCACGGCTATAGCGCCAGTCACGATCGCGCTGCAGCAGCTGAGCACCGAGGTTATCGGCCACCTGCGCAATGGTGTGCGGCATCTCCGGTTCACCCACCACCGCGGGTTTACCGCCGCGAAACACGCCTGCTTTTTCGCGGCCAATGCTTTCGCGATCCGGCCCCAGCCAGTCAGTATGGTCAAGCGCAATACTGGTAATCACCGCCACATCAGCATCAACGATATTGGTGGCATCAAGGCGACCACCTAAACCCACTTCCAGAATCACCACATCCAGTGCCGCCTGCTTAAACAGCATCAACGCCGACAACGTGCCGTATTCAAAATAGGTTAAGGAAGTCTCGCCACGCCCGGCCTCAATGGCGGCAAAGCTGGCGGTATGTGCCGATTCGGGCAGTTCAGCTCCCTGGATACGCACACGTTCGGTATAACGCACCAGATGCGGGGAGCTGTAGACGCCGACGCGATAGCCCGCAGCCATCAGCAGGGTTTCCAGCGTGCGGCAGGTGGTGCCTTTGCCGTTGGTGCCCGCTACAGTGAAAACGGTCGGGGCGGGTTTGAGCAGATCAAGTTGCTGCGCGACGCGGCGGATACGATCCAGTCCCAGTTCGATAGCCTGAGAGTGTAAATGCTCAAGATAATAAAGCCACGTGGCCAGAGGCGACGTGGCTTGAGGAATTGATAGCTTTTCCATGTGTCCCGTTCACAAGTTACGGTTCATTGGCGAAAGGTACAGCCGCACGCTCGCGGCGACCGCTGTACCTTTCCATCATCTGTCAGGCCTCGCGCGGTGCCGGAGCGACGTCCGCATCAGGCTGCGGTGCTGGCAGATTCATCAGCCTGGAGAGAATACTGGCCAGTTTGAAACGCATCTCTGGGCGACGGACGATCATGTCGATCGCACCTTTCTCCAGCAGGAATTCACTGCGCTGGAAGCCCGGCGGCAGTTTTTCACGCACGGTCTGTTCGATAACACGTGGACCCGCAAAACCAATCAGCGCTTTAGGTTCAGCGATGTTCAGATCGCCCAGCATTGCGAAGCTGGCGGAGACGCCACCCATGGTCGGGTCGGTCAGCACAGAAATATACGGCAGACCACGCTCCTGCATTTTTGCCAGCGCAGCACTGGTTTTCGCCATCTGCATCAGCGACATCAGCGCTTCCTGCATACGCGCGCCACCACTGGCAGAGAAACAGATCAGCGGACAGTTATCTTCCAGCGTCTGCTCAACCGCACGCACGAAACGTGCGCCGACCACAGAACCCATTGAGCCACCCATAAAGGAGAACTCAAACGCTGCGGCAACGATCGGCTGACCATGCAGGGTGCCTTTCATCACGATCAGGGCATCTTTCTCACCCGTCTCTTTCTGCGCCGCTGTCATACGATCTTTATACTTTTTTGAATCCCGGAACTTGAGCAGATCCTTTGGTTCCAGTTCGCTACCCAGCTCAACCAGCGAGCCTTCATCCAGCAGGCTGTGCAGACGATCGCGGCCATGCATACGCATATGGTGATCGCATTTTGGGCAAACTTCCAGATTGCGTTCCAGCTCGGCGCGGTACAGAACCTGCCCACAGCTGTCACACTTGGTCCAGACCCCTTCAGGAATACTTGCTTTACGCGAAGGGGTGATGGTGCTCTTGTTGAGAATTCGTTCAATCCAGCTCATTGATGACCTTTCTGTTTGAACCTGGTGAAACCAGTTTTCTTGTTGCTGCTGAAAGCGATTTCAGCAGGCCGTAAATGTCGCTCATTAAACCATAACCTGCGGTTGCTGTGGACAGAAATCTGGTCCGTCCGCCACAGTTATGGTGTTTTGTGGTTATTGTTTCTGCTGACGGGCCGCGCGGCGATGGCGTATCACTTCGATAACGCCCGGCAGAATCGATACAATAATAATCGCCACAATCAGTAATTTCAGGTTTTCCTGCACAATCGGCATATTACCGAAGAAGTAGCCCGCATAGGAGAACAGTAACACCCACAACAGGGCGCCAGCCACGTTGAACATGGCAAAATGACGATAGGACATATGTCCCATTCCGGCAACAAATGGCGCGAAAGTCCGCACAATCGGGACGAAACGCGCCAGGATGATGGTTTTCCCGCCATGGCGCGCGTAGAACGCATGGGTTTTATCCAGGTAGCTGCGACGGAAAATTTTCGAGTTCGGATTACTGAATAGCCGTTCGCCAAACAGTTTGCCGATGGTGTAGTTCACCGCATCCCCCAGGATGGCCGCAACCACCAGCAGTGTCACCATCAGATGCACGTTGAGATCATTGCCCGGCAACGATGCCAGCGCGCCCGCCACAAACAGCAGTGAGTCGCCCGGCAGGAACGGCGTGACCACCAGACCGGTTTCGCAGAACAGAATCAAAAACAGAATGGCGTAAATCCAGATGCCATACTGCGCAACCAGCTCCGCCAGATGAACATCAATGTGCAGGATAAAATCGACCACAAAACGAATCAGATCCATAACTTTCCCTTCACTCCTGTTTAATCCTCAAGGAACAGTGGTCCCATTGGCGGACGTGGTAACGCAAAATGCTCAGGATAATCCACCGCCACCAGATACAAGCCTTCCGCTTTCGCGGTTGCTGCAGCCAGCGTGCGATCTTTTGCCGCCAGCAGCTCCGCCATCCAGCCTTCATGCTGGTTGCCGCAGCCAATCTCCAGCAAACTGCCAACAATATTGCGCACCATATGGTGCACAAAGGCATTCGCTTTGATATCGACCACAATGTAGCTGCCATAGCGCGCCACATTGAGATGCATCACGTTGCGCCACGGCGTGCGCGACTGACATTGCACCGCGCGGAATGACGTAAAATCGTTCTCACCGAGCAGACACTGCCCGGCACGGTGCATCTTCTCCGCATCCAGCGGATGATAAAAATGGGTCACACCCGCGCCCAGAATCGCCGGACGCAGCCGCTGATTGTAAATCACATATCGGTAACGCCGCGCCGTGGCGCTAAAGCGGGCATGAAATTCGTCCGGCACCGCTTTCACCCAGCGCACCGCGATATCATCCGGCAGGTTGGCGTTCACCCCCAGCGTCCAGGCGGAATCCTTACGCTGCGAGGTGGTTTCAAAATGCACCACCTGACCGGTGCCATGCACGCCAGCATCGGTACGCCCGGCGCAGAACACATTGACCGGGTGATTAGCGACCTGCGACAGCGCCTGCTCCAGACGCGCCTGCACACTGCGCACTTCCTGCTGGCGCTGCCAGCCGTAGTAACGGCTGCCATCGTACTCAATGCCCAGCGCCAGCTTGATGATGGCTTCAGACATCAGTACAGATACTCCTGCACCAGCTTCTCAGCGACTTTCACCGCCATCAGCGCGCCGCCAAAGCGGATATTGTCCGCGACTGACCAGAACTGCAGCAGCTCCGGCACGCCGTAGTCATTGCGCAGACAGCCCAGGTTCAGCTGGTCATTACCGGAAGCGTCGCTCACCTGCGTCGGATAATCATCTTCCTCAGACAGCACGATATCGTCAGCCCGTGACAGTTCGTCGCGCGCTTCATCCGCCGACAGCGGACGTAACCCTTCCAGATGCACAATCTGCGCATTGCCGTAAAACACCGGCGCCTGCACACAGCTGACCGAAATCGGCAGGCCTTCATCCTGCAGCACCTTACGCACCTGATCCACCAGGCGACGTTCCTGCGCCACGCTGCCTGCGTTATCCGGCAGCAGCGGCAGCACATTAAATGCCAGCTGGCGACCGAAGAAGTGATCGTCCGCCGGGACACCATTCAGCAGGCGCGCGCTTTCGCCCGCCAGCGAATCCACCGCCGCTTTGCCTGAGGCCGAAACGGACAGCAGGTTAGTCACCTGCAGACGGCTCAGACCCGCCTGCTCGACCAGTGGTTTGATGGCGCACAGCAGCTGACTGGTCAGGCTGTCCGCCACGCTGATAATGTTGCGGTTACGGTAGTCCGCCAGCACCTGCGGGTTGACATCTGCCACCACCAGCGGCACATCCGGGTCGAGCGCGAACAGATCGCTGCTGTCGATCACCAGGCAACCGGCACTGGCGGCCTCTTCGGCATAACGCGCCGTGGCGTCGCGACCGGCAACAAAAAACGCCAGCTGCGCCTGTGACCAGTCGAAATCAGCGGCATCGGCCACCTGCAGGGTTTTGCCGTCAAAACGGATGTTCTCTCCGGCGCTGTTCTCACTGGCCAGCAAATATAATTCACCAACCGGGAACTGACGTTCCGCCAGCAATTCCAGTAAAGCGTTCCCTACTGCGCCTGTTGCACCCAAAAGCGCAATATTCCAGCCGTCAGACATGTTGGTTTACTCCAGACAATGACACAAAAACAGAAGGCGGTGATGACACCGCCCGTTGATTCAGACTTTTCCGTTTGGCCCTTACTGCCGTGTTGTAAAGGACATTTCGTCTCCTCACCGTCAGGCTGGGCTCATTTTGTCCCTTCCCCCACTCGTGGGGGAAGGAGAAAACCGCGTCACCCGCCACTCTCGCAGCAAGGGTCAATCGCTATTGATACACCGCGTTAAAACCCAGTTTATTCAGCAGTGCCGCCGCATCAGCGTTATCGCACTGCACATGCAGCGACGACCATTCACGTCGCTCCTGGTAGTTCTTACGCAGGCGGTCAAACTCACCGGCAATCGCCGCCACTTTACGCAACGGCGCATCATCGCGGCGCACATCATACACCAGATGCACCAGACGTTTTAGCGTTGCCTGATCCAGCGGCCCGTGCAGCGTAATGCGGCCAAACTCCGGCGCAGGCAGCAGAGTATCCAGCGCCACCTGCTGTGCCTGCCCCATAAACCGGGTCCAGGCTTCAAACACCTGCGTGGTGCCACGCGCCTTGCCTTCGAGCGTGTAACCAGCGATATGCGCAGTGCCGATATCCACTTTATCCAGCAACGGCAGCGACAGCTCCGGTTCCGGCTCCCAGACATCCAGCACCACACTGAGATCGTCACGCTGGTGCAGCACGTCCAGCAGCGCGGCATTGTCCACCACCTCGCCACGGCAGGCATTAATCAGAATGCTGCCCGGCTTCAGCGCCTGCAGCAGCGCACGATCCGCCAGGTGCAGCGTCTTATACTGACCGTCGTTAAACAGCGGCGTATGGAAGGTCAGAATATCGGCTTCGGCAACCAGCGTGGCAAGCGGATGGAAATCACCGGCGTCACCGCGATCGGCACGTGGCGGATCGCACAGCAGAGTACGCACGCCGAGCGCTTCCAGTCTGGCCTGCAGACGGCTGCCGACATTGCCAACGCCGACAATCCCAACGGTGCGGTCAGTCAGCTGGAAACCGTCGCGTTCTGCCAGCAGCAGCAGTGCAGAAAACACATACTCAACCACCGCAATGGCGTTGCAGCCTGGCGCCGCAGAAAACGCAATACCCTGCTCAGCCAGAAAATCCTCATCGATATGGTCGGTTCCGGCCGTCGCGGTGCCGACAAATTTGACTGCTTTGCCGTTTAACAGCGCAGCGTTCACTTTGGTGACGGAACGCACCATCAGTCCGTCGGCGCTGTCCAGCGCATCCTGTGGAATCGCGCGTCCCGGAACAGCCACGACCTCGCCGGTACGGCTGAACAGTTCGCGCGCATACGGCATATTTTCATCTACGAGGATTTTCACGTCTTGATTCCTGCATGAATAACAGAGGGGCAATATTCTGCCATATTGTTGGCGTCGGTAACACAACAGCAGCATCGCGGGTGACGTTTCATTGCGACAAAACGCGTACACTGTTGCTGAACCTGCGCTAACAAGAGAGATACCATGAATTTTCTGTTCCCCCTGTTTGCCGTGCTGATCTGGTCGGTTAACGCCGTAGTCAGCAAGCTGTCGGCCAGCGCCATCGATCCGGCGGCGATCTCTTTCTATCGCTGGCTGCTGGCGTTGCTGACCCTGACGCCGTTTATCCTGCCCGGCGTATGGCGCAATCGCCAGCAGGTCAGGCAGCAGTGGTGGAAACTGTTTATTCTCGGCCTGCTGGGCATGGTGCTGTATCAGAGCCTGGCCTACTACGCGGCACACACCGTCAGCGCCACCTTTATGGGGATTCTGAATGCGATGATCCCGGTGCTGACTGTGCTGATTAGCCTGGTGTTGCTGCGCCATACGCCGACAGTCGGTATTGTGCTGGGGGGACTGCTGTCGTTTGCCGGTCTGGTCTGGCTGGTGAGCGCCGGTCAGCCGCAGCAGTTGCTGAGCCACGGCCTGGGCAAAGGGGAAATCATGATGTTCGCTGCCTCGGCGTCCTACGCCCTGTATGGCGTACTGACCAAACGCTGGTCGATTGCCCTGCCCGGCTGGCAGAGCCTGTATGTGCAGATTGTGTTTGGCGTCCTGCTGCTGACACCAGGCTTTATTGCCGCGCCAGATGTCACGCTGACAGCGCAGAATATCCCACTGGTGCTGTTCGCCGGCATTCCGGCCTCGCTGATTGCGCCGTTCCTGTGGATTGAGGGCGTGCATCGCATGGGGGCCAATACCAGCTCCATCTTTATGAATCTGACCCCCATTTTCACCGCCATTATCGCGGTGCTGTTTCTGCATGAGTCGTTACAGAGTTATCACTACATCGGCGGCGGCGTGACCCTGCTCGGCGTGATCCTCGCCCAGCGGCTACGCACACCGCTGCTGAGCAGCAGAAGTACCGCCAGCCAGAGCCAGGGTTAATTCCGCCGACACCTGGCGATTCCGCGACGGGATTGTTATCATAGCCAATTACTATCCCGTCGTTCCGGCGTGCCCCGGATGTTGACCTGTTTTGAAAGGATGATGTTATGCAACCTCTCAGTGGCCCCGGTGCACCGCTTCCCGGCGATCGTGCAACGCTCGCGACGCAGCCTGGTCAGGCGCGCGCAGGCAGCGCAGGTGATCAACCGCTCTCTCCCGCTCAGCGCACCACGCTGGAACGCCTGATTGTACGCATCATGTCGCTCAGCACGCTGAAACCTGCCGAACTGTGGGCCGGACTGCGCCATGAAGTAGGGGTGAAAAACGACGGTGAACTGCTGTCGCGCCACTTCCCCGCCGCCGAACAGTTTCTCAACACCCGTCTGACCCAGGTGCAGGAAAGCCATGCCACGCGTCAGCTGTTCCAGCAACTGACCGATCTGCTGCCGCAGGGCAACAATCGCCAGGCAGTCAGCGATTTTATCCGTCAGCAGTTTGGCCAGACGGTGCTGAGTTCACTGACTCAGGATCAGCTGTATCAGGTGGTCACCATGCTGCAGAATGGTCAGCTGGCGATCCCGCAGCCGCAGCGCAGCAGCGTCACCGATCGTACACTGTTACCTGCAGAGCATCACACGCTGAACCAGCAGATTGTCCGACTGGCGGCGGCGACAGGCGAGTCGCCGGTCAAACTGTGGAGTTCAGTGCTGCAGCTGGTTAATCTCAACAGTGGCGATCCGATTCCGTCACGCCACTTCCCGCTGCTGACGCAATATCTGCAGGCACGTCAGACACTGACGCAGCACAGCGCGCCTACGTTGCAGCAGGTAGAAGCATCACTGAAACAGCCACTGTATCACAACGAGCAGCAGCAGCTGGAGCAGTACAGCCTGCAGCGTTTCCAGGCCACGCCGCAGATGGTGCTGACTGCCGCACAGGCGCAGGATCTGCTGAATGTCATTTTCAGCCGCCGTGCCGAAAAACAGCTGGAGATGCCGCTGGCGGACAGCGAACTGAACCCGAAACCGATTTACCATCCGCTGGTCGGCACCCTGCCTTCCGTGCTGCAGCCACTGGCGAACCGCCCGACGTTTACCGCCTTTGCCGTGGTGGTGGTCGTGCTGTTCCTGATGTGGGTTTTACTGTAATTAGCAGCCGCAGTCGGCAGGCACTGCTGATTGCGGCCAGTTTCCTGGTTCATCTCCCTGCGCCAGCGGATGATTATCGCGTCGCCAGAAGTCCAGCCCGCCGATCAGCTCTTTGACCTGAAAGCCCGTCGCCGCCAGCTTCCACGCCCCTTTGGTCGACCCGTTACAGCCGATGCCATCACAATAGGTGATATAGACTTTGCTGCGATCCAGCTGCGCGGTGCTCTCCGCCGTCATCAAACGGTGGGGAAAACTGACCGCACCACAAATATGTCCGGCGCGGTAGGCATCGGCTGAACGGGTGTCGATCACCACAATGTCACTCACGCCGCGCGCTAAATCTTCCGCCACGTCCCAGGCATCAGCGTAGTACGCCAGTTTCTGTCGCAGCCATTGTTCGCTCTCCTGTGCCGTCGGGGGTGGAAAAGCCAGTACAGATGAATGTGGGTGCATATTGCTCTCCTGCCAGTGTTATATCGCCATGATATGCTAAATTGGTCTTATTCCTGATACCCATTCCAGAACAACAACAAGACCCATTTATGGCCATCATGACAACTCCGCTGATCGCCCTGTTTGCTTCACAGCAGGGCCATACCCGCCGCGAACGGCTCAGCGCCACACTGCGTCAGGCGATTGCCGATGGCACGCTGCAACAGGGGCAGCGTTTGCCCTCCTCGCGGCTGATGGCACAGGATCTCGGCCTGTCTCGCGTGACGGTGGAAGCCGCCTACAGTCAGCTGGAAAGCGAAGGTTATCTGCAGCGGAAAATCGGCCGGGGCACCTTTGTCGCTATCGCGATGCCATCCGCAGCAAAACGCGCAGACAACACCCCGCTACCCGTGACGCTTTCTGCACGTGGTCAGCAGATTGTCGCCACCGGTGGCTGCTTCGATCCGCTGTTTCCGCAGGCGTTTGCCGCTGGCTCGGCGGAGCTGCGCGCCTTTCCGCATGCGCTCTGGCGCCGTATCAGCGCCAGCCAGCAACGTCATCATGGCGAGCAACTGATGCGTTATGGTGATGCTCAGGGTTACGCGCCACTACGCACCGCGGTGGCACGTTATCTGGCGCAGTCACGCGGCGTGCAATGCGATGCCGCACAGGTGATGATTCTCACCAGCTCCCAGCAGGCGCTGCAGATGCTGTCGCTGCTGTTACTGGACAGCGGCGACACGGTGTGGATGGAGGAGCCCGGTTATTCCGGCGCACGTAATGCGTTTATCAGCACCGGTGCCCGGCTTTTTCCGCTCACTCTGGACCTCGAAGGGGCGCAGCTGCCCACAGATGCAGTGCCGGCAGTGCCAAAACTGGTTTATCTCACGCCATCGCATCAATACCCGACAGGTGTCACCATGAGCCTGCCCCGTCGGCTGGCGTGGCTACGGCAGGCTACCCGCCAGGGCAGCTGGCTGATTGAAGATGATTACGACAGTGAATTTTACTACGGCGAACAGCCGATGCCTGCCTTGCAGGGACTGGCGCAGGATGCGCGGGTCATCTATCTCGGCACCTTTTCCAAGGTGTTGTTCCCCTCGCTGCGGCTGGCGTACCTGGTCGCACCGCCCGCGCTGATCGAACCGCTGCGCCGCCTGCGTTCGGTGATGGATGGTCACAGTGCACAACTGCCGCAGGCCATTACGGCTGAATTTATCGAACAGGGCCACTTTGCCGCTCATCTGCGCCTGATGCGCCAGCTGTACCGCAGCCGCCGCGATATCCTGCTGGCACAGCTGGAAGAGAAACTGACGGAATATCTGCAACCCCTGAGCAGCCAGGGCGGATTACAGCTGACGGTACGTCTGCTGCAAGGTGATGAACAGCGGCTGACGCAGCAGGCTTTACAGCGCGGGCTGTTGCTGCCGCGCCTGTCACCGCTGTTCAGCCAGCAGCAGCAAACGCTGTCGGGCTGGCTGCTGGGCTTCTCCGCATTGACGCCAGCAGAGATCGTTCAGGCAGTGGATAAGCTGGCGCAGCTGGATTACGACTGACGGGCAAAGCTCAGCGTGACCAGAATCCCGCAACTGGCAGCCAGCGCAGCGGCGATAAACACCGCACCATATCCTGCCGAGGTCGCCAGCAAACCGGTCAGCGGCCCGCTGATGCCATAGGCAATATCCTGAAAAGCGGAATAGCCACCCAGCGCCGTACCACGTACCTGTGGCGCGACACGCCTGATCACCTCCACGCCTAATGACGGGAAAATCAGCGAACAACCCAGCCCGGTAAAGGCCGCTCCCAGTAACGCGACGCTGGCATTCGGCGCAAAACCCAGCAACAGCAGCCCGCAAACCTCAATACAGAATGACACCAGCGCGACGTTAATACCGCCGTAACGATCCGGCATCCCGCCAAACAGTACGCGCATCAGCACAAATGACAGGCCAAACGCTGACAACGCAAAACCGCCGTTGCCCCAGTTTTGCGCCGCGAAGTAGAGCGAAACAAAGGTGCCGATCACCGCAAAACCGACGCCCTGCAACGCCAGCCCCAATCCTGGCTGCCATATCTGGCCGACAACCCGCCATAAAGAAGGACGTTCACCGGCATGCGCGGGCACGGCGCTGACCCAAAAGTTCAGCAACAGCGCGGCCAGCGGCAGCAGCAGCGTCGTGACGCCGAGCGCAATAAATCCCCAGTGGTGATTCAGCAACAGCCCGAGCGGTGCGCCCACCGCCAGTGAACCATAGGTCGCCATCCCATTCCATGACATCACCTGGCCGGAACGTTTCGCCCCCACCAGTCCCATTCCCCAGGTCAGCACGCCGGTCAGCAGCAGGCTTTCGCCGAAACCGAGGATCAGGCGGCCCAGCACCAGCAGAGCAAACTTCACCAGTACCGGCACGGGCAGCAGCGCTGCCAGCATATAGGCCAGCCCGGCCAGCGAGCAGGAGATCATCCCTTTGATCGCGGTGCGCTTTGCTCCCAGCTGATCGGCCTGTTTCCCGGCATAACCACGGGTCAGCACCGTCGCGAGAAACTGAATGCCCACCGCGACGCCAACCATCACATTATTGAGTCCAAGTTCGTTGTGCACATACAGAGGAATAACCGGTAACGGCAAGCCCACGGTCATATAACTCAGAAACACGCTTAACACGATACATACCAGCGGCAGGTTGTTATGGCGGGGATTTTCAAGGGTAACAGAACTGGACATAGGTCATGATTCTCCGTCGTTTGCACACAGTGGTGCTGCCGGGTGCAATGTCATGACACTATAATGGAATGAAAATTTTAAATGCAAATATTTTGGTAAAAAAATACTATTTCAGTGTATTTGTCCTCATTAGTTCAGCGGAGAAACCACTCCCTACCTGCCAGCATGGCATGGGTGCTATAAGATGGTAAGGCGCGAATTCAGATAATAAGTGCAACGCTCGGACATGATTGTGGAGAGTGTAGGAGGAAGGGTTAACTACCGAT
>NZ_CBFFRK010000066.1:0-24709 GCF_965644245.1 Erwinia sp. V71 | reverse complement strand
GCTTGCAGGCGGCGTTCTTGGCGGCCTGATTTACCGTTTTCTCCTGCAAAGCAGGGACTGACATAAAAACAGTAAGTGACTTAAAAGAATGCCCTGCCAGAAAGCGGGGCATTTTTATTTTAAAATACCAGCTCATGGCGGATAAACAATGTCATGAAGTGCGAATACCTGACTGAAACACCGGGATATTCAATCACCGCCAGGGTAATGATATGTAGTTGTGGTTTTAAACCTGAATTTTAAGGTGTTTTTTCCCATCAGAAAGTACGGAATAGTAAGTCCGTACGGTTCTGAGTTGCTGCATATTGCTATTTTAAGTCAATATACGGTATGTATGAGACGCTTACGAATAAATGACATCGTTCCATTATCGCCAGACGCAGATTGCAGTTAAAGAAGCGGCATCTCGTTAGCCTGCTACTACTCAGATTGCATTGGGTAAATGTACACAGCGTCATCTTGCAGTCAGTGAATGTGGCATTCAGACTGGCGCCATCGAACTGGCAGTTAAGGAAATGGACATTTTCCAGGGACATCTCCAGCTGTCCGAAATCCAGGTTACGCAAGTCGAGACCGGCCAGCTCCAGTGTGACACCGGGCAGGCGATACTCCAGTACGCGATCCAGCACCGTTATTTTTCTTTGCAACTCAGTTTCCCGCTGTTCAGCACTCAGTGTTTCCGCAATCGGGGCGCGCAGCAAATCAAGAGGACCAGCAAAATCCCGGACAACATGCTGCGAGACTTTTTGTCCCGTGCGGGGATAAGTTGCTGCTTTGAGGTAAGAGGGGGAACGTGCAGATTTTGTCTCTGCGGACCGTTGATATGTGAACGCTGCCATGTACGGAAAACTGGTGCTGCGCATCTGGCGTGGCGTTTCAGACGGGCTGCGGGTGGGCTGTAACTCTCTTGCCACTTGCCCGGGCACAGCCGAAAACAGAAGCTGCTCACGGATATACGGGATCTCCTGCCTGGAGGTGCTGGCAAGGGTAAAATGAGACTGAGTGATGTTGCCGGCAGGTAGTGGGGCGATGGGCGTTAAGTTGTCCCTCACATTACTGGCCTGTATCAGGTTGTGCGACATAGCTGCGGTAAGGGTGAGAGGCGTTGCTGATGTGGAATGGAATAAGGTGATGGTATTGTCTGTAACTCCGTCCATTGGCACTCCTTGTCTGACACGATTGCATGCAGACTGGCATATTCACCAGCGGAGATTTTACAGAATTCGCCAGTTCAGCAGGGCACCAACGGTGCAGGGGAGTCAGAAAGGGCAGAGAATGGAAATCATCACTGCAGTGAACCCCTGCGCAGGTCTGTCGCAGGGGAACTGAACGGTCATCAGACGGACGGGCGTTTCACCATACTCAGCACAAACATCAGTGCTGCGCATAATACTACCGAAGGACCGGCGGGGGTGTCGTAGCCCGCAGAGAACGCCAGCCCACCCGTGACCGCCAGCGCGCCCGTCGCCACGGCGATCAGCGCCATCTGTTCCGGAGAACGGGAGAAGCGACGGGCAGTGGCGGCCGGGATAATCAGCAGCGAGGTGATGATTAGTGCGCCGACAAACTTCATCGCCACGCCGATGGTCAGCGCGGTGACCAGCATTAACAGCAGTTTGGTGCGCTGGATATTGACGCCATCTACCTGCGCCATCTCCGGACTGATGGTGATCGACAGCAATGCGCGCCACTGCCAGGCCAGGATCGCCAGCACCAACGCCACACCGGCCGCGATGACCATCAGATCGGCAGGCGTCACCGAGAGCAGATCGCCAAACAGATAGGCCATTAAATCGACGCGCACGTTTGCCATCAGACTGACCACGACCAGACCCAGCGACAGCGCACTGTGTGCCATGATGCCGAGCAGAGTATCAATCGCCAGCTGCGGACGGCGTTCCAGCCATACCAGCCCCAGCGACATCAGCAGGGTGACGGCAATCACCGCATAAAACGGATTCACGTTCAGCAGCAGACCAAAGGCGACGCCCAGTAATGAAGCGTGCGCCAGCGTGTCGCCGAAATAGGACATGCGCCGCCAGACGACAAACGAGCCCAGCGGTCCCGCGGCCAGTGCCAGCAGGATGCCGCCCAGCCAGCCGGGAAGTAATAATTCAATCATGACGGCCCCTGTCCTCTGCGCAGAATAATTCGTCCCTGAAGATCGTGGCGGTGATTATGATGGTGGCGATAGATCGCCAGCTGTTCCGCGCCACGCGGGCCAAACATCGAGATAAATTCCGGATCTTGCGCGACCACTTCAGGTGTGCCGGAACAGCATATATGCTGATTCAGACACAGCACTTCATCGGTTTTCGCCATCACCAGATGCAGGTCGTGCGACACCATCAGCACGCCGCAATTCAGTTCGCGCCGCAGCTGGTCAATCAGATCATACAGCGCCACCTGACCGTTAACATCCACGCCCTGGGTTGGCTCGTCCAGCACCAGCAGTTGCGGCTGGTTCAGCAGAGCACGCGCCAGCAGTACGCGCTGGGTTTCGCCGCCGGACAGTTTTTGCAGTGGATAATCGAGGAGGTGACCCGCCTGCACACGTTTCAGTGCGGGCAGGATATCCGCACGTTTAACGCCCGGGCGCAGACGCATAAAACGATCAACCGTCAGCGGCAGGGTGCTGTCGAGATGCAGTTTTTGTGGCACATAGCCAATCCGTAAATCCGCCGGGGGTGTCAGTTTACCACCAGCAGGCTGGACAAGTCCCAGCACCACCCGCACCAGGGTGGATTTGCCTGCGCCGTTAGGGCCAAGCAGAGTCAGAATACGGCCGGGCTGCAGTTTCAGTGAGACGTCAGACAGCACACGGCGCTGACCGAACGTCACAGAAATGTTTTCCAGCGTGATAAGTGATGACATGGTTAATTACAGCTTGCAGAAGAATTCGGATGTTATAATATCACGTTCCATCAGCGAGTCACGACGGATTGACGCATTATGTTACATAAAAAAAATCGTTTTTTTTCAGCCCTGATCGCCCTGGGCATGAGCAGTGCACTGACTGCACCTGCCTCCGCCGCGGTAGTGGCTTCCATTAAACCGCTTGGCTTTATTGCCGCCGCGATTGCCGATGGTGTGACCCCGGTGGAAGTGCTGCTGCCGGATGGCGCATCCGAGCATGATTATGCCCTGCGTCCATCTGATGTAAAACGCTTACAGGGCGCGGATTTAGTGGTGTGGATTGGCCCGGAAATGGAAGCGTTTTTAAGCAAATCTGCTGCCAGCCTGCCCGTGCAAAAGAACCTCGAACTGGCGGATTTAGCCACGGTGAAACCGCTGCTGATTCGCGGTGGCGAAGAGGATGAGCATGAGGAAGAGGGCCACGAACACCACGGTGAAGAGGCCGATGAACATCACCATCATGGCGAATATAACATGCACTTGTGGCTGTCGCCTGAGATAGCGCGCCTGTCAGCGGTTGCAATCCACGATAAATTATTGGAACTTATGCCGCAAAGCAGAGACAAACTAGACGCGAACCTGCGACAATTTGCCGCAAGTCTGGAAAAATCGAACCAGCAGATTGGTTCCGAGCTGGCGCCGGTGAAAGGGAAGGGATATTTCGTTTTTCATGATGCTTACAGCTACTTTGAAAAACACTACGGGTTGTCGCCTTTAGGGCATTTTACCGTGAACCCGGAAATTCAGCCTGGTGCGCAGCGTTTACATCAAATACGAACAGAGCTGGTTGAGCAGAAAGCCGTCTGCGTTTTCGCTGAACCACAATTCAGGCCGGCCGTCATCGATGCCGTTGCCCGCGGAACCGCTGTGCGAAAAGGCACCTTAGATCCGCTGGGAATGGGTATCAGCTTAACGAAAGACAGCTATGTGACATTCCTCTCACAGTTGTCGAGCCAGTATGTGAGCTGCCTGAAAGGAGCATAGAGGAAAAGTAAATAGTGCAGCAGATAGCCCGCGCTGTCGCCCTGGCGTTCAATAATCTACCGCGTCCCCACCGTGTTATGCTGGGGTCGCTGACTGTCGTGACTCTGGCCGTTGCTGTCTGGCGGCCTTACGTCTATCACCCCAGTGAAAGCCCCATTACCCGTTCAATTGATATCGAACTGGAGAAAGCGCCGCCACCTGCATCAACCACGACGTTGACGCCGGAAGCCAGTGAGCCGCTTGACCAGCCGACGCCTGCGCCGGAAGCGGATATCCCGCAAGATGAAATTGATGAAGATGTGCCGGAAGCCGCGGGAACCCATGAATATGTGGTTTCAGATGGTGACACGCTAAGCAGCATCCTCAATCAGTATGGCATCGAGATGGGCGATATCAGCCAGCTGGTGAGAGAAGATAAAGATCTGCGTAACCTGAAAATTGGTCAGCAGCTCTCCTGGACCTTAACCGAAGACGGGCAGCTGCAACGTCTGACCTGGGAGATGTCACGCCGCGAAACCCGTACTTACGATCGCAACGAAAACGGCTTTAAAGCCAGCACTGCGTTGCAGCAGGGTGAGTGGCAGAACAGCGTGCTGCGCGGTGAACTGGACGGCAGCTTTGCCGTCAGTGCCCGTCGTGCCGGGCTGACCAGTGGCGAAGCCAGTGCAGTGATCAAAGCGCTGCAGTGGCAGATGGATTTCCGTAAGCTGAAGAAAGGCGACCAGTTCTCGGTGCTGATGTCACGCGAAATGCTGGATGGCAAAAGCGCGCAGAGTGAGCTGGTCGGTGTGCGTCTGCGCAGCGGCGGCAAAGATTACTACGCGATTCGCGCCGAAGACGGCAAATTCTATGACCGCAGTGGTTCCGGTCTGGCGCGCGGCTTTATGCGCTTCCCGACGGTGAAACAGTACCGCGTCTCCTCCAACTTTAACCCGCGCCGTCTTAACCCGGTGACAGGTCGCATTGCGCCGCATAAAGGGGTGGATTTTGCCATGCCGCTGGGTACGCCAGTGCTGGCCGTCGGCGACGGCGAAGTGGTGGTGGCAAAACGTGATGGCGCAGCGGGCAACTACGTGGCGATCCGCCATGGTCGCCAGTATATGACGCGTTATATGCACCTGAAAAAACTGCTGGTGAAACCGGGTGAGAAAGTTAAACGCGGTGACCGTATTGCGCTGTCCGGCAATACCGGCCGTTCTACCGGTCCACACCTGCATTATGAAATCTGGATTAATAATCAGGCGGTGAACCCGGTCAATGCCAAGCTGCCACGCAGTGAAGGGCTGGCAGGCAAAGAGCGCAAAGATTATCTGGCGCAGGTGCGGGAAATCACGCCACAGCTTAAATTTAACTAAGCTGACCCAAAAAAACCGATCGGGAAACCGGTCGGTTTTTTGTTATCTGTCTGATCTTCCTCTCCTTGCCATGAGGACATTTTCCTCATGTTGCTGCACAATGATTGCAAATTTAGCCGTCATCACTATCATTAGCCGGTTATTGTTTGAGGCGAGTGCATGGAAAACAGCAAAAAAAGTCAGAACGAATTTATCCCCGTCTTTAAGAAGGCCTTCCTTAAACCGAAATATTGGGGTGCCTGGTTAGCCATTGGTGCCTGCGCCGGTATGGCCTGGCTACCTGCGTCGGTACGCGATCCGATCCTCGGCGCGCTGGGGCGTACCGCCGGGAAATATGCCCGTAGCGCGCGTCGTCGTGCGCAGATCAACCTGTTTTACTGTATGCCTGAACTGTCTGAAGCGCAGCGTGAGGCAATTATTGATGATATGTTCGCGGTTGCGCCACAGTCGATGGTAATGATGGCCGAACTGGCAATGCGTAAATCCGTCCACCACAGCCAGCGTATTGAGTGGCATGGTAAAGAGATTGTCGATGAGCTGCGTGCCAGTGAGCAGAATGTGATTTTCCTGGTGCCGCACGGCTGGGCGATAGATATCCCGGCGATGCTGATGGCGGCAGAAGGCAAGCAGATTGCTGCGATGTTCCATAACCAGCGCAATGAAGTGATGGACTATATGTGGAACGCGGTACGTCGTCGATTTGGCGGCCGTCTGCACCCGCGTAATGACGGTATCAAGCCGTTTATCAGCTCCGTTCGTCAGGGCTACTGGGGCTACTATCTGCCAGATGAGGACCACGGCCCGGAGCAGAGTGAGTTTGTTGATTTCTTTGCCACCTATAAAGCGACGTTGCCTGCGCTGGGACGGCTGATGAAAGTGTGTCGTGCGCGCGTGGTGCCGCTATTCCCGGTGTATGATAACAAAACACATAAACTGCATATCCTGATCCGTCCGCCAATGGACGACCTGCTGGATGCGGATGATGTGACGCTGGCGCGGCGGATGAATGAAGAAGTGGAACACTTTATCCGGCCAAATCCGGAGCAATATACCTGGATTCTGAAGCTGCTGAAGACGCGCAAAGAAGGGGAGAAAGAACCTTACGAGCGCGACGATTTGTATCGCCGTAATAAATAGGTTAATCCGATCCTCTCTGCGGTGGGATTTGCCGCTTACCTAACCTTCCCCCATTTTATCGGGGAAGGTTAGGATGGGGGAGGGAACTGTGCCCCCCAGCATGGCAGGATAGAGAAAAGTTACAGCGCCTCTACCTTAACCCGCCGTTTGCGCTCACGCAGAAACAGCACCACCATCAGCAACCACAAGCCACCGCAGACCAGATTCACCAGGCTGAACAGCTGATTCCCGCCAGCGAAATAGGCATACTTCGCCAGCTCAATTCCCGCGGCAAACACCGCAATACTGATCATCCCTAACATAGCCGCCACGCTGCCTTTACCGCCATCGCTGGAGAACAGTGTCAGGCGATACAACGCCGCATTCACCAGTCCGGCGCCAAAGGCATAAATACTCAGTCCGGCGATCAGCCACAGATAGCTGTGGTTATCCAGCAGAGTGCTGATCATCGCCAGCAGCAGACCGAGCAGAATCGGCCACGCGCCGAGCCGCAGCGGCTGCTCCAGTGGCAGACGTCCTGCCAGCTTACCGAGCGTTACATTACCGGCGATCATCGCCAGAAAGACCGGCAGCTGCAGCCAGGCATAGGCCATACGGCTCAGCCCGGCATCATGGATCAGAATCACCGGAGACAGCGCCACCCACGCCAGCACCGGCATAATCACCAGTCCCAGCGCCAGTGAGCCACACATCACCTGGCGATCGCGCGCCAGTGCCCAATAGCTTTTGCCCATTGACGGCAGTGAAATGGAAACATTTCGATCGCCTGCTGTTTCCGGCATGCTGCGCCACAGGCCGATCAGCGCGATAAATGTCAGAACAGCAAACAGATAAAACATATTGCGCCAGCCGCTGAAGCCGAGAAACGCGGCACCCGCCAGCGGGCCGAGGATCGGCGCCAGTGTGGCGACATTGGCCATCAGCGCAGTAATGCGCACACTCAGCGTTTCATCAAACGCTTCCTGCACCGCGGCATAGCCGACCGCGCCGATAAAGCACAGACTGGTGCCCTGCAAAAAGCGCAACGCGACAAACTGTTCAATGCTCTGCACCCAGTGCATCAGCAGGCAGGAGAAAAGGAAGAACACCACACCGGCCAGGATCACCGGGCGACGACCATACTTATCCGACAGCGGCCCCAGCAGCCACTGCAGCACAA
Source organism: Erwinia sp. V71 (assembly GCF_965644245.1). Taxonomy (NCBI): domain Bacteria; kingdom Pseudomonadati; phylum Pseudomonadota; class Gammaproteobacteria; order Enterobacterales; family Erwiniaceae; genus Erwinia; species Erwinia sp. V71. Next base: position 17,158 of record NZ_CBFFRK010000066.1, on the reverse strand, counting down.
TCCCGCCAATCAGATAACCGGTCAGCGAGGCGGACACCCATTCCGGCCCAACCTGAAACTCTTCAGTGACCAGCAGCATGCCGGGCTGGATCATATCGTGAGCGATATAGGTGGCAAATTCGAACAACACCAGCGCAAGAGGGAAAATCAGGTGACGCAGGGTCAGGGAAGACACAGGGGTATACGACGCCATCCAGGCTCCTTATTCCAGAAACGTAAAAACGCGACCGCCAGTGCGGTCGCGCTTCGCAATAATCCATCACCAATAATACGATTTGATGAAGGCTAATTATACCCGTGAAAGCTCAGGATTTATCAGCAAAAGCGGCAATCGGATTGATCAGTGTACCGGCAAATTTCAGGTTTTCCGCCGGATCAGACAGGTTGATCATCTGCTGATTATTCGCCAGCTGCAGACGATTCAGACAGGAGCGATCGAACTCTGCCATAAACAGATCGTAACGGGCGAATTTGGCGGCCAGTTGCGGATGTGCCTGCTGATACTCTTTCACGCAATCCGCCACACTACGCCAGAATACCGCTTCCGGCAGCGTGCCGCTGTCGTGCAGAATAGCGCTGATAAAACGGAAAATACAGTCAAATACATCGGTGAAAATTGACAGTAATTTCAGATGCTCCGGCACATCCACCGCCAGGCGCTGGGCTTTTTCCGGCAATACCGCATCCGGGTTCAGCACGGCGATCTCCTCGCCGATATCCTTCATATATGCGCTGACCGGCACATTGTTTTCCAGCAGCAGGATCAGGTTTTCACCGTGTGGCATAAACACCAGATCATGCTGGTAGAAGCAGTGCAGCAGCGGGCTGAGATAGCAACGCAGATACTGGCTAATCCACTGTTCGGCGCTGATACCGGAAGAGGCGATCAACGCAGGCAGCAGCGCCTGCTGCTGGTAGTCGATATGCAGCAGCGATGCCATGGTCATCAGCCGCTGATTGGGCTGCAGGCGGGCCACCGGATTATCGCGCCACAGGGCAGCGAACATCTTTTTATAGGCGGAGTCGCCGCTGATCGCCTGCTCGTAGTAACGGTTGTGATAGCCAATTGCCGCCACTTCACGCAGGATGCGGAAACCGCATTGTTGCAGCCAGTCGTCATGCTGTACCAGGCCTTCCAGCCACTGGTTTACCGCCGGAGTGGTCGCCATATAGTACGGTGACAGGCCACGCATAAAGCCCATGTTCAGCACTGACAGCGCGGTTTTCACGTAGTGCTTGTTGGGCTGGCTGCGGTTAAAGAAGGTACGGATCGACTGCTGGGCCTGATACTGATCGTCGCCGGTGCCGAGATAAATGATATCGCGCGCAGCGATATCCGGCGCAAACACCGTCAGCAGTTTGTTATGCCACTGCCATGGATGCACCGGCATAAACAGATAGTCCGCCCGATTGACACCCAGCTGATCAAGACGTGCATTAAACGTGGCGACAGTGTTGTCACCGAGTTCATCACGCATCAGCTGTTCATAGCTGAGCTGATCAAGGCTGGCGAAATGGGCGTTACGCAGGTGTACCGCCACCCACACCAGATTAACCGGTGTCGCGGCTTCCGGTGCATACGCCAGATAATCACGCGCATCGAAACCGATACGGCCATTGTTGGCAACAAAGCACGGGTGGCCTTCGGTCATTGCCGCTTCCACGGTCTGGAAATCGGCACGTGTCAGCGTCGCGCTGTCGGGGACGTTGTTCTGCAGTTTAAATACACTGCCGCACAGCGTACTGGTGATCTCTTCCATATAGGTTGCCAGCATGTTGGCCGGAATGCCGATCTGCTGGTGGAATTCGACGATAAACTTCAGCGCATCCAGCGCCAGTGGTTCACCATTCTGGTGTTTCATAATGGAATCGGCACGCACAGACCAGTGATCCAGCGCCAGTCGTGCAGCACTGAACTGATACTCGGCTTCGCTACCCGGCACCGCCAGGCGGTAACGCTCATTGCCCAGTGGTTGTGGGTCGATCAGTTTTTCATGGGCGAATTCAGCCAGCGCTTTACGGACCAGCAGTCGGTTGGCCTGTGCCCAGTTATCACCAGCAAGATGGTTGCCGCTCAGCAGCATAGAAGAGTCAGTCATGGTCAATGTTTCCTGCAATAAAGCTTTCTGATAATCATCGCGCTGGCAGAACGCCAGCCATGCGGTTTTATGGCCCATATCAATCGTGTGCTGGTAACGGAAACCCGCACGCTTATTCAGCCGGTGAATTTTGTGATTACGCTCATCGGGTTCCACCACCACGCGGCCAACCTGCGGCTGGCTGAACATGTAGTCCATCACCGTGCTGAACACCTGCCAGCTGAACTGGCGCTGTGGCTGTTCTGCTGGCGCCAGCAGAATATGCATGCCGTAGTCGTCATCACGTGCCGGGTAGAACTTGCCAACCTGATCCTTCTGCGCTTTGTAGAACTCCATCAGAAACACTGGCTGCTGATTACAACAGCCGATCAGCGCTGCCTGTGGGTTATCACGCGTCAGATCACGATAAAAACTGGCGACCTGATCATACGAATCCTGCTGCATCCCCCAGAAACGGGCATACTCCTGGGTCACCCAGCGGTAGATTAGCGGTGCGTCTTCCGCCAGCATCGGGCGTAAGGTGAATTCCCCTGCCGGACGCGTGCAGCGGAACAGCGTGCTATCGCTCACGAGCCACCTCCGTTTGTGCCGGGAAGGTCTGGAAGGCGATACGCTGTTCAATCGGGTAGATCTCGCGTCCGGCGATCTCACGGATGATCACGGAATTGCGGTAGCAGGCCATGCCCAGATCCGGGGTGACGAAACCGTGGGTATGCAGCTCAGCATTCTGTACAAACACCTGGTTATGCTGGTCGACGCTGTAGTTACGTTGTACGTCGTAGCGGCCTTTTTCATCCCAGCGCAGGCGCTCGCTGATACCTTCGATAAACATCGGTGCGCGATACTGATAACCCGTCGCCATCACAATGCCTTCGCTGCGGCGGGTGTAGTGCTGGTCCTGCTCCTGCTGGTGCAGCGACAGCTCAAATTCACCGTCCGGCAGCCAGCGCAGTGCGGTCAGTTCAGAATGGGTGAACAGGTTGACGTTCAGATCGCCATCCAGCTGTTTGACATACAGCAGATCGAAGATGTCATTAATCAGGCTGCTGTTGATGCCCTTATACAGATTCTTCTGCTCTGCATTCAGTTGATCACGCTTACTGGCGGGCAGGGCATGGAAGTAGTCGATCCACTCCGGCGACGTCATCTCCAGCGTCAGCTTGGTGTACTCCAGCGGGTAGAAGCGCGGCGCACGGGTGATCCAGTTCAGCTGGTAGTGATGCTGATCGATATCACTCAGCAGATCGTAGAAAATCTCTGCGGCACTCTGACCACTGCCCAGCACGGTGATCGCGTTTTTCTGCTGCAGGGCAGACTTGTCCGCCAGATAGTCGCTGGAGTGTGTCAGGCGCTGCTGATGCGGACGGCTGCACGGCGGTAGCCAGGCGCTCGGGCCGGTGCCAAGCACCAGTTTGCGCGTCAGCCACTCGCGGGTTTCACCGCTGCGGGTGTCACTGCTGCGCACGCGATAGCACTGCAGCGTCTCATCGTAGCTGACGTAGTCCACGCGCGTGTTCCAGTGCAGGTTATTCAGCTGGCTGCTTGCCCACTGGCAATACTGGTTGTACTCCTTGCGCATCAGGAAGAAGTCTTCACGGATATAGAAGCGATATAACTTGCCGGTCTGCTTCATGTAGTTCAGCAGACTAAAGCGGCTGGTCGGGTCCGCCAGTGTCACCAGATCAGCCATAAATGGCGTCTGCAGATGAGCGCTCTCCAGCATCATCCCGGTATGCCAGTCAAAACCGGGGTTCTGATCGAGGAAGACACCGTTAATCTCTTCCAGCGGTTCGGTCAGGCAGGCCAGGCCGAGGTTAAACGGGCCAATACCGATAGCGATAAAGTCATAAACAGGATTGTTCATCAGTGATCCCTCATTGATTAGCCGCATTCAGGCCCTGACTTCGCGCCAGTTCATGACCGTAGTGGGCGATCAGGGCGATAATGTCTTCCAGGTCCGCTTTGGTGGAGGCAGGATTGAGCAGGGTAAATTTCAGATACTGACGGCCAGCCACTTTGGTGCCGGCGATCACTGCGTTGCCGGAGCGGAACAGTGCCTTACGGATCTGCGCATTGATCTCATCGACCCGCGCATCACTCAGCCCGGGACGCGGGATGAAGCGGAAAATCTGCGTGGTCAGTTCCGGCTGATGCAGAACCTCGATAGCCGGGTGCGCAGTCAGCAACTGATGCGCGGTGCGTGTCAGATCAATCAGTCTATCGAACGCATCGCCCAGCGCCTGCGGCCCCATAATGCGCAGCGTCAGCCACATTTTCAGTGCATCAAAGCGGCGGGTGGTCTGAATGCTTTTATTCACCAGATTCGGCGTGCCTTCCTGCTGCGCGCTGAGCGGGTTCAGGTAGTCGGCATGGACCGTGACATGGCTCAGATGCTGGCGATCACGCACAAAGAACGCGCCACAGCTGACGGTCTGGAAGAAGGATTTGTGGTAGTCGACGGTGACAGAATCCGCCTGCTCAATGCCTTTCAGGCGCTGACGATGCTGTGGTGATACCAGCAGTCCGCAGCCGTAAGCGGCATCGACATGCATCCACAGGCCGTAATGCTGGCAGATTGCCGCTACCGAGGTCAGCGGATCAATGCTGCCGAAATCGGTGGTGCCGCTGGTGGCGACCACGGCAATCGGAATCAGCCCCTGCTGCTGGCAGCGCTGGATTTCCTGCTCCAGCTGGCTGGCGTCCATGCGGTAGTGTTCATCATGATCCACCGCGATCACGGCGTCATAACCGAGTCCTAGAATCGCCGTCGATTTCTGAATACTGAAGTGGCTCAGTTTCGAGGTAAAGATACGCCATTTGCTCGCTTCCGGCGGTAATCCCTGCTGCTTGATCAGGTGACCCGGACGCTGACGTGCGCACCAGCTGTCGCGCGCCAGCAGCATCGCCATCAGATTCGACTGCGTGCCGCCGCTGGTGAAGATACCGTCGGCGCTGGCAGGCAGGCCGATGCGGCCGATCGTCCAGTCGATCACTTTCTGCTCGATCAGCGTGCCGCCAGCACTCTGATCCCAGGTATCGACAGAACTGTTGACTGCGCTCATCACCTGCTCAGCCAGCAGTGAAGGCAGAACCACCGGACAGTTCAGGTGGGCAATATACTTGGGATGATGGAAATACACTGCATCACGCAGATACAGCTGTGACAGCTCATCCAGCGCGGCCTGATCATCGTGCAGTGGCGCATCAAGATCGACAGCATGGAAAGCTGGCGCCAGCTCATGGGGGAGAATACCGCTAAAAGGTTTTTTGACCTGCTGGATGGTGTTGTTGATCAGTTTCAGCGCTCTGAGCGTTTGTTGCGCATAAGCATCAAGCTGCGCTGCGTTGAACAGCTGTTCATTTGCCGCGCTGTCCTGCGGCTGTTGCGGCTGTGTGGCGGCGCGTGCTGTTGGTGAACCAAAGACCATACTCTGTACCTTTTTTGGACGTAAGAAACCTCTGCCGTCATAGCGAGCAATGACAGCGGTAACCCTGCGATATTGATGGATATTAGTTAAGGTTATATAACTAATTAATAAAGATGCATGTTTTCAGTCAGGCAAAAAACTCAGTGTTATTTGCCTTAACAGCAGATTAAACCCCCATTTAATGCGGTTAATAGGTTTTTTGTGACGATAAAGTTAATAATTGTAATGCGGATGAGATTATAAATAGTAATCATTACCATTCAATAAGTTTATTCTCACAACCAATAGATAAGTCTTACTTATGTTGTATTTGTGATGCAGATCACATTTTATGGCGGGCAGGCACGACGTTAGCCGGGAGTATTAACCGGATACAGGATGCTGGGATCAGTGAATTAACCGCAGGGAAAGAGGGAGCGGTGATCGCGAAGGGACTGCAGGAGGAAAACTCCGGGCACAGATCGCCCGGAGTGGGGAGAAGCTTAGTCGACGCGCAGAACGCGTGTGGTGTTAGTGGTGCCCGTGGTGGCCATCACATCACCCTGGGTGACGATCACCAGGTCACCAGAGACCAGGAACCCTTTGTCACGCAGCAGGTTGATCGCATCATGTGCGGCGGCTACGCCATCATTGTCGCTGTCAAAGTACACCGGCGTCACACCACGGTACATCGCGGTGAGGTTCAGGGTGCGCTCATGGCGTGACATGGCGAAAATCGGCAGGCCGGAGGTGATACGTGATGTCATCAGCGGCGTGCGGCCAGATTCGGTCATGGTAATGATTGCCGTAACACCCTGCAGGTGGTTAGCGGTATACATTGCCGACATCGCAATCGCTTCTTCGACGTTATCAAACTGCACTTCCAGGCGGTGTTTAGAGACGTTGATGCTTGGGATCTTCTCAGCACCGAGGCACACTTTCGCCATGGCTGAGACGGTTTCCGCCGGGTACTGACCCGCTGCGGTTTCCGCGGACAGCATCACCGCATCGGTGCCATCCAGCACGGCGTTTGCCACGTCCATCACTTCAGCACGGGTTGGCATCGGATTGGTGATCATCGATTCCATCATCTGCGTTGCCGTGATCACCGCACGGTTCAGCTGACGGGCGCGACGAATCAGCGCTTTCTGGATACCGACCAGTTCAGGATCGCCAATTTCGACACCCAGGTCACCACGTGCCACCATCACCACATCAGAGGCGAGGATGATATCGTCCATCGCTTCCTGGGTCGCGACCGCTTCTGCACGCTCCACTTTAGAGACGATTTTCGCTTCGCTGCCGGCTTCGCGCGCCAGACGACGTGCATAGTTCAGATCTTCGCCGTTGCGCGGGAAGGAGACGGCCAGATAGTCGACATTAATTTTGGCTGCCGTCAGAATATCGGCTTTATCTTTCTCGGTCAGCGCTTCAGCTGACAGGCCGCCGCCCAGCTTGTTGATGCCTTTATTGTTAGACAGTGGACCGCCAACGGTCACTTCGGTAAAGACTTTAGATGCCTGTACTTCCAGCACTTTCAGCTGCACGCGACCATCATCCAGCAGCAGGATATCGCCAGGCACCACGTCTTCCGGCAGGCCTTTATAGTCGATACCCACTTTCTCTTTATCGCCTTCACCTTTGCTCAGGTTGGCGTCGAGTAAGAAGCGGTCACCCTGATTGAGGAAAACTTTGCCTTCTTTGAAGGTCGATACACGGATTTTTGGTCCCTGCAGATCGCCGAGGATCGCCACATGGCGTCCCAGTTTAGCCGCGATTTCACGGACTTTATCCGCGCGCAGCTGGTGATCTTCCGGTGTGCCGTGCGAGAAGTTAAGACGCACAACGTTGGCGCCCGCGGCGATGATTTTTTCGAGATTATTATCGCGATCGGTTGCCGGGCCCAAAGTGGTTACGATCTTGGTTCTTCTGAGACGTCTTGACATGTAGGACTCCGTTAACTTTTAACTTGGTGTTGCAATAGCAATCACAGGATATTCTTATGCCACTTTTATAACATTTATATAACAAGGCGAGAATGCTCAGACCGGATTAATTTCCGCTGTCACGCGGTCAGCGTGAAAAAAAAATGGGCCTGGCGTCTTTATCTAAACGCGATTCTTTCAAACCTTCTTTGACGCGCTTCAGGTTATCTCTGAATTTTGGCCCGCGGCGTAAAGTAAAACCGGTTGCCAGCACATCAATCAGGGTTAACTGCGCCAGGCGTGAGACCATGGGCATGTAGATATCGGTATCTTCCGGCACATCGAGCGTCAGCGCCAGCGTGGCTTCCTGCGCCAGCGGCGAGCCCGGTGAGGTGATTGCCAGCACGGTGGCATCATTTTCCCGTGCAAGATGCGCCAGTTCGACTAAATTTTTGGTGCGACCGGTGTGGGAAATCAGCACCATGACATCACCTTCCGCACTGTTCATGCAACTCATGCGTTGCATCACAATATCATCGGAATAGATGACAGGCACATTGAAGCGAAAAAATTTATTCATCGCGTCGTGGGCCACGGCGGCCGAGGCACCCAGTCCAAAGAAGGCGATTTTTTTGGCCTGGGTCAGCAGATCGACGGCGCGATTAACCGCGCTGATATCCAGCTGCTGACGCACCTGGTCGAGACCGGCCATGGCCGATTCGAAAATTTTACCGGTGTAAGAGTCGGCGCTATCGTTTTCATCGACATTACGGCTGACATAAGGGGTGCCGGTCGCCAGACTTTGCGCCAGCTGCAGTTTAAAGTCAGGAAAGCCTTTGGTTTCCAGACGATGACAGAAGCGGTTGACGGTTGGCTCGCTGACCCCGGCGGCGCGCGCCAGCAGGGCGATACTGGAGTGCATCGCCGTTTGCGGTGCGGCCAGAATCACCTCGGCGACTTTACGTTCGGATTTGCTCAGGAGCTCAAGGTAAGCGTGGATTTTTTCCAGCATATTCATAGCGTGAGGCCACTCATCAATTCTGACGATTTCATTCACAGGAGAAATCGATGTCATTTTGTAGAGAATATACAATGCCATAACGCGTGACGGGCAGAGGCGTCCAGCGAGATTCGGCGCTTTTTTGCCAGAGTTTGAACTGTGTCTGATTTTCAGTTGCGTAAAACGGTAACAGAAAAGTTGAAAAATTACGCACAAACGGACACGGGCAGGTGGAATAACTACCGTTAAATAGCACGCGGGCAAATACATTGCCCTGACAGGGGTCGCGCTGGTTTACGCGCACCAGCCAAAAGAAGTACATTGTATTGAAAGAAAATTACAATAAGAGTCTGACTGATTACGGAATCCGCAGGTCAGATTCATCCTGCAACGAGGAGATAAAAATGGCGGTAACACAAACAGCTCAGGCGTGCGATCTGGTGATTTTCGGTGCCAAAGGTGATCTTGCACGTCGGAAACTGTTGCCTTCCCTGTACCAGTTGGAAAAAGCCGGACAGATTCATGAAGAGTCACGCATTATTGGCGTGGGTCGTGCAGACTGGGATAAAGCGGCTTACACCAAAGTGGTACGTGAGGCGCTGGAAACCTTCATGAAAGAGAAAATCGATGAAGCGCTGTGGGATAAGCTCAGCAGCCGTCTCGATTTCTGCAACCTCGACGTCAATGACACCACTCAGTTCCCGAAACTGGGTAAGATGCTGGATCAGAAAAAACGCGTCACCATTAACTATTTCGCGATGCCGCCAGGCACCTTCGGTGCGATCTGTAAAGGTCTCGGCGCGGCGAAGCTGAACGCCAAACCGGCACGTGTGGTAATGGAAAAACCACTGGGCACTTCACTGGAAACATCCCGTGAGATTAATGACCAGGTCGGTGAATTCTTCGAAGAATCCCAGGTGTTCCGTATTGACCACTATCTGGGTAAAGAGACGGTGCTGAACCTGCTGGCGCTGCGCTTTGCCAACTCACTGTTTGCCTCTAACTGGGATAACCGCACCATCGATCACGTGCAGATCACCGTGGCGGAAGAAGTGGGTATCGAAGGCCGCTGGGGTTACTTTGACCAGGCCGGTCAGATGCGCGATATGATCCAGAACCACCTGCTGCAGATCCTGACCATGATCGCCATGTCACCACCGGCTGATCTGACGGCTGACCGCATTCGCGACGAAAAAGTGAAAGTATTGCGCTCACTGCGCCGTATTGATCACACCAACGTGCGTGAGAAAACAGTACGTGGTCAGTATACCGCGGGTTTTGTGCAGGGCAAAAAAGTGCCAGGTTATCTGGAAGAAGAGGGCGCGAACAAAGCCAGTAATACTGAATCCTTTGTCGCTATCCGTGTTGATATCGACGACTGGCGCTGGGCGGGTGTGCCGTTCTACCTGCGTACCGGCAAACGTCTGCCATCAAAATGTTCAGAAGTCGTGGTTTACTTCAAGAACCCGGCGCTGAATCTGTTTAAAGATTCCTGGAAAGAGCTGCCGCAGAACAAGCTGACCATTCGTCTGCAGCCAGACGAAGGCGTGGATATCGAGATCCTGAACAAAGTGCCGGGTCTGGATCACAAACACAACCTGCAGACCACCAAACTGGACCTGAGCTTCTCGGAAACCTTCAACCAGTCGCATCTGGCGGATGCCTACGAGCGTCTGCTGCTGGAGACCATGCGCGGTATCCAGGCGCTGTTTGTACGCCGTGATGAAGTGGAAGAAGCCTGGAAGTGGGTGGACTCCATCATGGAAGCCTGGGCTGCGGATAAAGAAGCACCGAAGCCGTATCAGGCCGGTACCTGGGGGCCTGTCGCGTCAGTAGCGATGATCACCCGTGATGGCCGTTCCTGGAACGAATTCGAGTAATCAGTCGCTGAATAATCAAAACCCGCACTCTGCGGGTTTTTTTCGCCCCTATAAAAATGAACCACAGTTTTAAAAATTGCGCTAACGCATGGACGGCGTGGAAGCAGATCATGTATGGTAGATCCGCTATCACATTCCTGACGCCGGATAAGCGTCGCTTTCGCCTGCTGCCGTCAGCGTGACCCGCAGCGGGCCTGACGGGGGATAAAGACTGATGAAGAACTGGAAAACGAGTGCTGAACAGATTTTGACGACCGGGCCTGTGGTGCCGGTGATTGTGGTCAATAAGCTGGAGCATGCGGTTCCAATGGCGAAGGCGCTGGTGGCGGGCGGGGTGCGCGTGCTGGAAGTGACGCTGCGTACGCCGGTGGCGATGGATGCACTGCGCGCGATGATCAGAGAAGTGCCGGACGCGATTGTCGGTGCCGGGACGGTGATCAACACTCAGCAACTGCACGAAGTGACGGAAGCGGGCGCGAAATTTGCTATCAGCCCGGGGCTGACCGAGCCATTATTAAAAGCGGCAACCGCAGGTTCAATCCCGTTAATTCCCGGTATCAGCACCGTGTCTGAACTGATGCTGGGGATGGACTACGGCCTCAAAGAGTTTAAATTCTTCCCGGCGGAAGCTAACGGTGGCGTAAAAGCGCTGCAGGCGATTGGCGGACCATTCCCGCAGGTGCGTTTCTGCCCGACGGGCGGCATTTCGCCGGCGAACTATCGTGATTATCTGGCGCTGAAAAGCGTGCTCTGTATCGGCGGTTCATGGCTGGTGCCAAATGATGCGCTGGAAGCTGGGGACTGGGGACGGATTACTCAGCTGGCGCGTGACGCGGTGGCAGGGGCGAGATAATCTCTATTTCTTCTCCCTCATAGCAGGGGCATGATTCTCCCTCCCCCTTAGAATGGGGGAGGGCAGGAGAGGGGGAACCAACGACTCAGCATCTTGGCCGTTGGCTCCCCCATCCCAGCCTTCCCCCGCTTGCGGGGGAAGGAGCAGAACGGCGCGAATGGTGACCCCATTGCATATATGGCGGAAGGAGTCACTCGGCGTTAACCGCTAACCTTCACCCCACCGGCACAGGCAATCGCACGCTCAACCGCCTGCTCAACCGTCTCCGCCGTTGCCAGTGCCACACCCAGACGGCGCTGACCGCGAATTTCCGGCTTACCAAACAGACGCAGTTGCAGACCGGCACCCAACACCGCAGGGACGCCGCTAAACTGCACATTGTCACTGTCCAGCTGTGGCAGGATCACGGCTGACGCTGCCGGGCCATACTGGCGAATGCCGCCAACCGGCAGGCCGAGGAAGGCGCGCACATGCAGGGCGAATTCCGACAGATCCTGAGAAATCAGCGTTACCATACCGGTATCGTGCGGGCGAGGTGACACTTCGCTGAACACCACGTCATCGCCGCAGACAAACAGCTCAACGCCAAACAGACCATGACCGCCCAGCGCACTGACCACTTTCTGCGCGATGTCCTGCGCACGTTGCAGCGCCAGATCGCTCATCTGCTGTGGCTGCCAGGATTCACGGTAGTCACCATCTTCCTGACGGTGGCCGATTGGCGCACAGAAGTGAATGCCATCAATGGCGCTGATGGTCAGCAGGGTTATCTCAAAATCAAATTTCACCACACCTTCCACGATGACGCGTCCGGCGCCCGCGCGGCCACCCTGTTGTGCGTACTCCCAGGCGTGATCCAGCTGCGCTGCATCACGGATAAAGCTCTGACCTTTACCGGAAGAACTCATCACTGGCTTGACGATGCACGGGAAACCAATTTCCTCTGCGGCCTGCAGGAAGGCTTCTTTGCTGTCAGCGAAACGGTAGGTAGAGGTTGGCAGCGCCAGCTCTTCCGCGGCCAGACGACGAATCCCTTCACGGTTCATGGTCAGACGTGCGGCACGGGCCGTTGGCACCACGCGCTGGCCCTGTTTTTCCAGCTCAATCAGCATATCGGTGGCAATCGCTTCGATTTCCGGCACGATATAATCAGGACGCTCTTGCGCAACCAGCGCTTTCAGCGCTTCGCCATCCAGCATATTGATCACATGGCTGCGGTGTGCCACATGCATGGCCGGGGCATCGGCATAGCGGTCAACGGCAATTACTTCTACGCCTAAACGCTGGCATTCAATCGCCACTTCTTTGCCCAGTTCACCTGAACCTAACAGCATTACACGGGTTGCGGCAGGGCGCAGCGCGGTTCCAAGAGTCGTCATAATAGCTACCTGAATGGATGATAAAATCGCGCGCAGTATAAACGAAAACGTTTGCGCGGGCATCTGCTTTGCCCGCTTGCCGGGAAAAAAAATGGCTGATATACTGGATATAAATACAGTTAAACGAGGCTGAGATCATGGCTGTTGAAGTAAAATACGTCGTAGTGAGAAAAGGTGAGGAAAAGATGACCTTTGTCAGCAAAAAAGATGCGGATGCTTACGATAAGCTGCTGGATATGGCTGAAGTCTTTTCCGACTGGCTGGGCGCCAGCCAGATTGGCCTGGAAGAGGAACAGCTGGAAGCGCTGGGCATGTATCTGGCAGAAAACAAAGACAGCGTGCAGCATATTCTGCGCACCAGCAAAATGCCGCAGGCTGAAGCTGAATCCGCTGCCAGCAGCGCAAGCGAAGCGGGCGGGCAGGATGATGCCAAACCTGTGCGTGCAGTGAAGGTTGCCTGATCATCTCCCGACAGGCGACTGCCGGTCGCCTGTTATTTTCCCGTCTTTTCTTCCGCTTACGCTTCTTGACGTCCATTGTTCTACTCTGAATTCCATTCTGAGTGGTAAAGGAAATGAGATGAACAACTGGCTGCAGCAAATTCAATCCGTATTAGGCAACAGTAAAAGCCATGGCAAAAGCAGTGGGGAAGGCCTCAGCAAAATGCTGGCGCCGGGTGCACTGGGTGGTCTAGCGGGCTTACTGATTGCCAGCAAATCATCACGTAACCTGCTGGCCAAATATGGCAAAAATGCGCTGATTATCGGCGGCAGCGCCGCGGCAGGCGCGGTGCTGTGGAACAAATACAAGCAGCGCGTCAGCGAATCTCACCAGAACGAACCGCAGTTTGGCCACAGTGAAACCCCGGTGGATGCGCGTGCTGCGCGTCTGATTACTGCCCTGGTGTTCGCGGCGAAAAGTGACGGCCATATTGATCAGCAGGAGCGCCAGGCGATTGAGCAGAATGTGCATCAGCTGGGAGTCGGTGCGCAGGGCGAAAAACTGATCCAGCAGGCCATCGACCAGCCGCTCGACCCGCAGCTGCTGGCGCGGGATATCCGCAATGAAGAAGAGGCGCTGGAACTCTACTTTCTCAGCAACGCCGTGATTGATGTCGACCACTTTATGGAGCGCAGCTATCTGCAGGCGCTGGGCGATGCACTGAAAATCCCGCAGGATGTACGTGACGATATCGCCCGCGATATTCGCGACGAAAAGCAAAAGTTACCCGCCTGATTATCATCCGGGCCGGAAAAAACCGGCCTGGCTATTTTTTTCTGTTGTTTTCTTGTGGTTTACCGCTTGGCAATCATGCGCACAGATGCCACCCTTAACACTATGACTCACAACGGTGTTAATGCGCGATGACCCCACCTAAAGCCAAAAAAATTCCCCACATAATGACCCTGCATGGCGATACGCGTCAGGATGATTACTACTGGTTGCGCGATGATGAGCGTGAAGATACGGCGGTACTCGACTATCTGCACGCGGAAAATGATTACGGCAAGTGGGTGATGGATTCCCAGAAAGCGCTGCAGGACAGCCTGCTGAAAGAGATGATCGACCGTATCCCGCAGCAGGATCACTCCGTGCCGTATGTGAAGAGTGGTTTCCGCTATCAGCGGCGTTATGAGAATGGCAATGAGTACGCCATTTATACCCGCCAGCCCGCCGATACCGCCACGCCGGACGAGTGGGAGATATTGCTCGACGCCAACCAGCGTGCGTCGCACAGTGAATTCTATACCCTGGGCGCACTGGACATCAGTCCTGACAATACCATTATGGCGCTGGCGGAAGATTTCCTCTCGCGGCGGATTTACGGCATTCGCTTCCGCAATCTCAGCACCGGCAAATGGTATCCGGAGGTGCTGGAAGATGTTTCCGCCAGCTTCGCCTGGGCCAATGATTCCCGCACGCTCTACTATGTGCGTAAGAATAAAAAGACGCTGCTGCCGTACCAGGTCTGGCGGCACACGATCGGTGAACCGCAGAGCGCCGACCAGCTGGTGTATGAAGAAGCGGACGACACCTTTTACGTCAGCGTGCATAAAACCACCTCGGAACACTTTATTCTGATTGCGCTTAACAGCACCACTACCAGTGAAGTGCTGCTGCTTGATGCTGAGTTCGCTGAGGCGCAGCCGCAGGTATTCTCTCCGCGCAATAAGGATCATGAATACTCTGTGGATCACTACAACCACCATTTTTATGTTCGTTCGAACCATGAGGGCAAAAACTTTGGTTTGTATCGTACGGATTATGTTGATATTGCGCGCTGGGAAACGGTGATTGCGCCGCGCGACCATATTGTGCTGGAGGATTTCCAGCTGTTCCGTGACTGGCTGGTGGTGGAAGAGCGCCAGCGCGGGCTGACCAGCCTGCGCCATATTGATCAGCGCAGCGGCGAAAGCGTTGGCATCGCCTTTGACGATCCTGCCTATGTTACCTGGCTGTCGTACAATCCCACGCCGGAAACCAGCAAGCTGCGGTATGGTTACTCGTCAATGACCACGCCATCAACGCTGTTTGAACTGGATATGGAAAGCGGCGAGCGGCAGGTACTGAAACAGTCGGAAGTGAAAGGTTTTGACGCCAGCCACTATTGCAGCGAACACCTGTGGATCACCGTGCGTGACGGCGTTGACGTGCCGGTATCGCTGGTATGGCATCGCGATCACTATCAGCCGGGTAAAAATCCGCTGCTGGTTTACGGTTATGGTTCTTACGGCAGCAGCATGGATGCCGATTTTAGCGGCAGCCGCCTGAGCCTGCTCGATCGCGGTTTTGTTTATGCGATTGCCCATATCCGTGGCGGTGGCGAGCTGGGGCAGCAGTGGTATGACGATGGCCGCTTACTGAATAAGCTCAACACCTTTAACGACTTTATTGATGTCACGGAAGCTTTGCTGGCACAGGGTTACGGCAGCAGACAACGCGTTTACGCCATGGGCGGCAGTGCCGGTGGTTTACTGATGGGCGCGGTGATTAACCGTGCGCCACAACTGTTTCACGGCGTGGTGGCACAGGTGCCGTTTGTCGATGTGGTCACGACCATGCTGGATGAGTCGATTCCGCTGACCACCGGTGAATACGATGAGTGGGGCAATCCGGCTGAGGCGGAATATTACCACTACATCAAACAGTACAGCCCTTACGATAATGTGCGTGCGCAGGCGTATCCACACCTGCTGGTGACCACCGGGTTGCATGATTCGCAGGTGCAATACTGGGAACCAGCGAAATGGGTGGCAAAACTGCGTGAACTGAAAACTGACGAGAACTTACTGTTGCTGTGTACCGATATGGATTCCGGGCATGGCGGCAAGTCCGGACGTTTTAAAGCCTATGAAGGCGTGGCGCTGGAGTTCGCGTTTGTGGTCGGGCTGGCGCAGGAGACACTTGGCCCGTCCAGTGCACGGTAACGGGTACATGACACAGCCTGTGGTCACACAGGTTGTGTCAGTAAATTTTCGGGTCAAAGATCACCGTCACTGCACCGCGATAGGTGTCGGGGCGGGTTTGCAACATCGTCTCGACATCACGCTGAGTGACAAGAAAATCAATACTGCCTGTGCGGCTCTGGGCAAATGTTTTTGTCATAAAGATATTGCGGGTTGCATCTCTGCCGGCGAAAAGCCTTCTCTGTACTACTGCCGCACCAGTCGCATTATCCGCAATATTATCCGCTAACGTCAGGCGCGCCTGCACGGCAACCTGCTGCGCCGACTGATCGCTTTTCAACGCGCAGTCCGTCCCGATGCGATGTTCACACTGCAGGTAAACCGTAAACGCCCCTGAGCTGGATAAACTGAACTGACTGCGCCCGGTCAGCTGCGGTGCGATGCGGGTGATCATCCAGCGTTCCCAGCTGGCTTTTCCTTCTTCTTCGCTGCACACCTTTGCGGCAGTACAGGGCCGCAGGGTAACTTGCTGGTCGCTGGCTGAGGCGCTTAATTTCAGCTCGTGATTCACCGACAGCCTGAAAACGAAGTCGATATTACTGTCATTAACGGCAAAATTATCGCCAAAATCGAAGTCGCCACCCGGGCCTGCCCGCAGTCGCAGAGTACCGTTATACTGGCCGGAGGCCATTTTCATCGGGTCCGGGGTCTTCAGCTCATAGCCAATGCTGATGTTATTAATCAGATGAGGTTCGCCGGTTAAGTTAACTCCTGGGATCTTATAGCAGGCAGCATTACTTTCCGGCCACTTCCACATAAACTGATACGCGGTCGCATTGTAGTAACCGATGCCAGAATAGGCGCAGGGGCTGGGGGCATAGACGAACGATCCACCCCGCCAGTTGCTATGCTGTTGCAGCGTCCAGCTGGTTCGGGTGTTGTATCTGGCAGCAAAGGCTGACACCCTGACCTGAACGGTAGCCGACTGGCCCTCCTGGTTGATCACCTGCAAACTGCGCCAGGTGCCGGGGATCTTAAAGTACATGCTTTTGCGCGGTTCGGCGTCTGCGCTAAATCCGGCAGCGGATAACGACGCCGTGAGGCCGATATTGACGCTGAAAGTTTTATTGGCGGCGGATTCAAGTTCGAAGTGCAACGCTAAGCCGCCTGTCTTAACTCTGCAAAGACCACTGAAGGCTGCCGGAACC
>NZ_CBFFRK010000065.1:0-25218 GCF_965644245.1 Erwinia sp. V71 | reverse complement strand
GGCATCGTGAAAAGTCTATGTCAAAGAAAGGGTTATGTTCTCATAATTGACGATTAAATCGCACCTTCCCTAATGCATATGAGGCCGTCCCCGGCCTCTGTTCAATTTATCCCTTCTGTGCAAACTCAAACGGCCTGACCATTAAATCCTTGTTAGCATCCAGAAAATCAGCCCACCATTGCAGCATCAGACGGCGTTGTTCCAGATGTTTGGCTTTGTGTGTATAAGCTGCCCGGACGTTATTCTTTTCCATATGGCTCATTTGAAGCTCAACAACATCCTCTGACCAGATACCTGATTCAATCAGAGCACTACAAGCGAGGGTACGGAAACCATGACCGCACAAGTCGGTTTTGGTGTCATAGCCCATTTTACGTAGCGCCTTGTTGATTGTGTTTTCACTCATTGGCTTCATAGCGTCATAACAGCCCGTAAAGATAAAACCGTTATCACCGCTCACGTCATAGGTGAGATTTTTTAGCTCTTCCAAAATTGTCAGCGCCTGATTGCACAGTGGCACGTAATGCTTCCTGCGCATTTTGGCACCACGTCCTGAATGTTTTATCTTTTCTATAACTTCACGTTGTTCCGGGATAACCCACAAGGCACTTTTAAAATCGATCTCTGACCAACGGGCAAAGCGGAGTTCGCTGGAACGTACAAACGTCAATAGGTTGAGTTTTAGCGCCAGTAATGTGAGCCTGCTGCGTCCCTGATAGTCATCAATGCGTTCCAGAAGGGCGGGTATTTCTTCCAGTTCAATTGCAGGACGATGCTCTGTCTGGGGTTTCTGTACAGCACCTTCAAGATCATAGGCAGGATTGAAGCGGATGATCTTTTGCTGAACAGCATATCGCAGGATAGCGGTAGCATACTGTTTTACCCGCATAGCGATTTCAAGGAAACCGAGCGTTTCAATCTTCTTGATTGGAACCAAGAGATCACCTGTATCTAACTCACCGATATCTTTGTTGCCGATATCAGGAAACAGGTAAGTTTCAAGACGAGTCCAGACAGAACGTTGATAATCTACTGACCATGTTGTTTTCGTTGCAAACCAGCTTTTGGCAACCGTTTTGAAAGCGCGGGTATGGTTACGCTTTTCCAGTGTGGTTTTGTTGTCAGCCTGTTTTTTAGCGCTGGGATCAATGCCAGACGCTAACAGCTTTTTGGCTTCATCACGTCGTTGTCTTGCATCAGCAAGAGAAACGGCAGGGTAGACACCAATCGAAAAGACCTTCTGTTTGCCTTCGAAACGATAACCCAACTGCCAGTATTTTGAACCGTTGGGATGTACAAGGAGGTAGAGGCCGAACCCGTCAGTGAGCTTAACCGACTTTTCGGAAGGTCTGGCATTTTTTACTTTGGTATCAGTAAGCGGCATGACGGTTTCCCCTGATTGCTGGTAAAAAGAAAATCGAACCAGCTTTACCAGCATTTTTACCAGCAAAAGGGTGTAGCTTCGAGTGTTTTTTAATAGACGTGTGTAGACAAGCTTGAAGGGTTAACCAATTGATAGAAAGCAAAAAACCAGACGTCAGTAGACATCTGGCTTCTTTAAATTGGCTCCTCTGACTGGACTCGAACCAGTGACATACGGATTAACAGTCCGCCGTTCTACCGACTGAACTACAGAGGAATCGTGTGAACGGGGCGAATATTAGCGACGCCCGTCATAAATGTCAAAGCGCGAATGCCTCTCCCCCGTCTGTTTGCTGGCAAAACCAGCGAATCGCTGCTTTTCTGCCTGATGTGGCTGAAATCTAATCTGCTGGCTGGATCTCACTTTAAAACCTTTTCGCGACAGATGTTAGAGGTCTGTCAAATTTTTGTTAGTCCGTGATTTTAAAACACACATTTCAGTGCTTTTATTATGAAAGTTTCAAACGGATGATTTATGAAACAAACGAACTGAATTAATCGCGTGAGTAACGTTAGTGTCCGTAATGAAACGATGGTTTAAAAAATAGTTGTTATCTAACAGTGTGTTGTGAAAGTGAAGTGAGCAGTACCCTAATCAGCTGTACCGGATTGTCTGACCTCTTACCTACAAATAAAGTCGTCGGTGACGTTGAGTGAATGTAAAAAATATTTTTCATTCGTAGTCCAGCAAGCCCGCGCATGTTAACGATTATAAGGGATAGCCATGAACTTCAAAAAAGCGATCGTCACGTCGATGTTAGCCTGTATGTTGCCTGCTGCCGTCTTTGCTAAAGACATTCAGGTGGGCGTATCCATGGCGCTTTTCGATGACAATTTCCTGACCATTGTCCGAACCGCCATTCAGAAAGAGATGCAGAAAGATGGTGTGAAAGGGCAGATTGAAGACGCCAAAGGCGACGTCGCACAGCAACTGCAACAGGTACAAAACTTTATCGGCCAGGGTGTGGACGCCATTATCGTCAACCCGGTGGATACCAATGCGGTGAAACCGATTATCGATCAGGCAGAAAAAGCCGGTGTTCCGCTGATTTTTGTTAACCGTCGTCCACAGGCTCAGATGACGGGCAAAATGGCCTATGTCGGTTCTGATTCCGAACTGGCTGGTCGCTTACAGATGGAAGCGCTGGCAAAAGCAATGGGCGGCAAAGGCAACATCGCTATCCTGCTGGGTGATTTAGCCAATGAATCGACCCGTGAACGAACCAAAGGTGTGGAAGCGGTTGTGGCTAAATATCCTGATATCAAAATCGTCCAGAAACAGACCGCGAAATTCACCCGTAATGATGCAGTCGATGTGGTGAGTAACTGGCTGACGGCGGGTGATGACATTCAGGCGATTGCGTCCAACAATGATGAAATGGCGATTGGCGCACTGCAGGCGTTAGGTAAAAACCCGAACAACGTACTGGTTGCCGGGGTGGATGGTACGCCTGATGCGTTGCAGATGATCAAAAACGGCAAGATGGTTGCCAGTGTCTTCCAGGACGCGAAAGGTCAGGGTGAAGGTGCCGTTCAGACTGCAATCAAACTGGTGAAAGGCGAGACAGTGCAAAAAATGGTGGATATCCCATTCCAGTTAATCACCAAAGATAACTACGAAAAATACACCAGCATGAACCTTAAATAATCGTTCCTGACCCAGTGGTACGGAGGTGATGTATGACCGCTTATGCGCTTGAAGCCGAAGGCATCAGCAAGTTTTTCCCTGGTGTAAAAGCACTGAATAAGGTGTCGTTACGCGTAAAGCCAGGAACGGTTCATGCTCTGATGGGGGAAAATGGCGCGGGTAAATCCACTTTAATGAAATGCCTCATCGGGATTTACCGTCCCGATGACGGCGTAATCAAAGTTAAAGGGGAGCCGGTGCAGTTTACCGACACCATGGATGCACTGAAGTCTGGTATCTCGATGATCCACCAGGAGCTGAATCTGGTGCCGTATATGACGGTCGCCGAGAATATCTGGCTGGGTCGTGAGCCGATGAAATACGGCTTTGTCGACCATGCCAGACTGAACCAGATGACCCAGGAGTTACTGGGCAAACTCAATATCAAACTGAAAGCCGGCCAGATGGTGGGCGACCTCAGTATCGCGGCGCAGCAGATGGTGGAAATCGCCAAAGCGGTGTCGTGGAATGCGGATATTGTGATTATGGATGAACCGACCTCCGCGCTGACCGAAGGCGAAGTGGGGCACCTGTTCACCATTATTCGTGACCTGCGGACGCAGGGCAAAGCCATCATCTATATCAGCCATAAAATGGATGAGATCTTTGCCATTACCGACGAAGTGAGCGTGTTCCGCGATGGCGCGTGGGTGGCGAGCGATCAAACCGCCAGCTATACCCGACAGTCGCTGATTACACAGATGGTTGGCCGCGAACTCACCCAGCTGTTCCCGAAATTTAATGCTGACATCGGCGAAGAAGTGCTGACGGTACGCAATCTGACCGCGAAGGATAAATTCGATGATGTCAGTTTCAGCGTGCGGCGCGGTGAGATCCTCGGCGTCGCCGGGCTGGTAGGTGCCGGACGCAGTGAAGTGATGGAAAGTCTGTTTGGCATGGCGTCATTTGACCGTGGCGAAGTGCTGATCGATGGCGTACCGGTCACCATCGATTCCCCGTCAACGGCGATTGAAAAAGGGCTGGCCTTCCTGACCGAAGACCGTAAAAAGTCCGGCCTGTTCCTGGTGCTGTCGGTGTTGGAGAACATGAGCATCGTCAATATGCCGGAATACATTGGTAAAACGGGTTTTGTTCGTCATGTGCAAATGGCGAAAGATTGTATGGAGCAGATCCGTCGGCTCAATATTAAAACACCCACCATGGACCAGATTATCAATAACCTCAGTGGCGGTAATCAGCAGAAGGTACTGATTGCCCGCTGGCTGCTGGCGCAACCGAAAATCCTGATTTTGGATGAGCCCACGCGCGGCATCGATGTCGGCGCGAAGGCGGAAATCTATCGTCTGATCAGTGAACTGGCCAACCGTGGCGTCGCCATCATTATGGTGTCGTCAGAACTGCCGGAGATTCTGGGCATGAGTGACCGCGTGATGGTCATGCATGAAGGGCGTATTACCGGCATCCTCGATAAAGAAGAAGCCGATCAGGAAACCATTCTGTCGTTGGCGTCCGAGTGAGGCGAGAGGAATAATTATGAGTGATACCAAAGTAAGTTCTCAGCAGCCCGCGGAGCGCAGCTCGCTGCTGGCGAACTGGAAACACAAACTGCCGAAGGATACCGGCATTTTTATTGTCATGCTGGGCATTGCCCTGATTTTTGAAATTGCCGGCTGGTATGTTCGCGACCAGTCTTTCCTGCTCAATCCTAACCGTCTGGTGCTGATTGTGTTGCAGGTGGCGATTATCGGTATTATCGCGGTGGGGGTGACACAGGTCATTATTACCACCGGGATTGACCTCTCCTCTGGCTCACTGATTGCGCTGAGTGCGGTGGTGGCGGCCAGTCTGGCGCAAACCTCCGACAGCCTGTCGCCCATGTTTCCGTCGCTGGTGAATATGCCTGCTGCGGTGCCGATTGTCGCCGGGATTGGCGTCGGGCTGATATGTGGTCTGGTCAATGGCGTGTTAATCACCAAAACCGGTATTCCTCCTTTTATTGCCACACTGGGGATGATGGTCTCGGCTCGCGGCCTGGCGCAGTATTACACGCAGGGCAACCCGATCAGTTTCCTTTCCGATGGTTTTACCGCCATCGGACAGGGCGCGATGCCGGTGATCATTTTTCTGGTGATTGCGGTGCTGTTCCATATTGCGCTGAAGCACACCCGCTACGGTAAATATGTCTACGCCATCGGCGGCAATATGACCTCGGCGAAAGTGTCCGGTATCAACGTTAATAAGTATCTGGTGGTGGTCTACACCATCGCCGGGGCCCTGTCCGGCCTTGCGGGGGTGGTGCTGGCGGCGCGAGTCAGCAGCGGCCAGTCCAGTATGGGGATGTCCTACGAACTTGATGCTATCGCCGCGGCAGTCATTGGCGGCAGCAGCCTGATGGGCGGGGTGGGGCGCATTACCGGTACGCTGATCGGTGCGGTGATCCTCGGTCTGATTAAGAGTGGCTTCACCTTTGTCGGCGTTGATGCTTATGTGCAGGATATTATTAAAGGCATCATTATTGTGGCGGCGGTGTCCATTGATATGCACCGCAATCGTAAGAAACGCTGATTTACTGCTTTGCCCCTTCCCCCACAGCGTGGGGGAGGGGACTGGTGCGGTGCTGGCTACAGGTATGGCTACATTGCATACGTTCCGCTTTCCCGATAACACAACCTTTCACACCTTCCCCTGCACACCCCTGACGCACTTTTGCACCCTGACGGTGCATTCCCCGTTACTGCGCCAGGTCGATGGTTATTATTGGTACTGATAACACACCCACTCGTAATCAGATTCTCTTATTTTACCGCCGTTTAGCGACGGATTGTTCGCGCTGCAAATAATTGGCCTGCATATTGCAATCTTATGGCTGTATCTGAATT
Source organism: Erwinia sp. V71 (assembly GCF_965644245.1). Classification (NCBI taxonomy): domain Bacteria; kingdom Pseudomonadati; phylum Pseudomonadota; class Gammaproteobacteria; order Enterobacterales; family Erwiniaceae; genus Erwinia; species Erwinia sp. V71. Next base: position 19,269 of record NZ_CBFFRK010000065.1, on the reverse strand, counting down.
ACCACTAATTCTAACAGTCGCCATCAGGCATTCGGGGATCGTTACGGAGGGCAAAATGAACTTAAGACGACTAAAATATTTCGTGAAAATCGTCGATATCGGCAGCCTGACTCAGGCCGCAGAGGTGTTGCATATTGCACAGCCGGCACTGAGCCAGCAGGTGGCTACGCTGGAAAATGAACTGGATCAGCAACTGCTGATTCGTACCAAACGCGGCGTAACGCCGACAGAAGCGGGCAAAATTCTCTATTCTCACGCCCGTACCATCCTGCGCCAGTGTGAACAGGCGCAAACCGCGGTGATTAACGCCGGACAATCCCTGACCGGACAAGTCTCCATCGGCCTGGCGCCAGGCACCGCGGCCTCTTCGCTGACCATGCCATTGCTGCAAACGGTACGCGAACAATTCCCTGATGTGCTGGTGTATCTGCATGAGAACAGCGGCGCGTCATTAAACGAAAAAGTGATGAATGGCCAGCTGGATATGGCGGTGCTGTATGACCGTGCGCCTGCTGCAGGCATCACCAGTACGCCGCTGATGAAAGAAGAACTCTACCTGGTCGGCGCGACAGCCTGCCCGGGGAATACCGTTGATCTTGCTGATGTCGCCGGGATGAACCTGTACTTACCCCGCGACTACAGCGCGGTGCGCAAGCGCGTCGATGAAGCCTTTTCGCTGCGTCGCCTGAGCGCGCGTATCATTGGCGAAATCGAATCCATCTCTACCCTGACCGCAGCGGTTGCCAGTGGTACGGGTGTGACGGTACTGCCGGAATCGGCAGCCCGCGCACTGGTCAGTGCCACCAATGCCTGGATGGCGCGCATTAACAGCCCGTCACTCCATCTGCCGCTGTCACTGAATGTCTCCGCGCGCATGCCGCTGTCACCTTCCGCTCAGGCGGTAAAAAATATTCTGCTGTCGCTGCTGAATAAGCCACAGGTAGAAGATCGCGAGCTGATGCTGGTGAGCTGAAAAATCCTCTCGGATAACGGGCACGCAGGGATGCGGCTCACGTCTTATCACTAAATCGCATAATAAACCTCTTTTTATTATTTGTTGCTATCGATATGCCTCTTTTAACATCGAGGTCATCAACAGATAACAGAGAGGTGAAAGCGCGTGAATTTCCAGCAACTTAAGATCATCAAAGAAGCCGCCCGTTGCGAATTTAATCTCACGGAAGTGGCGAATGCGCTCTTCACCTCGCAATCCGGCGTCAGCCGTCATATCCGTGATCTGGAAGATGAGCTGGGCGTGGAAATCTTTATCCGCCGCGGCAAACGCCTGCTGGGCATGACCGAACCGGGCAAAGCGCTGCTGGATATCGCGGTACGCATTCTCGATGAAGCCGGAAAAGTGCGCCGCCTGGCAGATGTGTTTACCAATGAATCCAGCGGCGTGCTGACCATCGCCACCACGCATACCCAGGCGCGTTACAGCCTGCCGCGGGTGATCAAAGCGTTTCGTGCCCTGTATCCCAATGTGCGGCTGGAACTGAATCAGGGTTCACCGCAGGAAATCGTGTCAATGCTGGTGGCGGGTGAAGCCGATATCGGTATTGCCAGTGAGCAGGTGGTGAACAACCCGGCGCTGGCGGCGTTTCCGTGGTTCAGCTGGCATCATGCCTTGCTGGTGCCGAAAGGGCATGAGCTGGAGCAGCAGCAGCCGATCACCCTGGCAACCCTCAGCCGCTATCCTCTAATTACCTACCGCCAGGGTATCACCGGGCGTTCGCGCGTTGACCGGGCATTTCATGCCGCCGGACTGAAAGCCGATATTGTGCTCAGCGCCCAGGATTCCGATGTGGTGAAAACCTATGTTGAGCTGGGATTAGGCGTGGGCATTCTGGCGGATCAGGCCTGCCAGCTGGACGAGCATTCACCGCTGACGCGGCTGGAAGCAAAGCACCTGTTTGAATCGAATACTGTCTGGTTAGGGTTAAAACGCGGTCAGCTGCAGCGCAACTATGTCTGGCAGTTCCTCGAACTGTGCAACGCGAATCTGTCGCTTGAAGAAATTAAACGTCAGGCTCTGTCGGTGGCGGAAGAAGAGACGCCGGTGATTGATTTTCAGATTTAACAGGGAAGGTTGTGCGCTGATGAAGCGCACAACCTTCCCTCCAACTGGGGACTGCTCCTTCCCCCCACAGCATAAAATTTCGTCCCCTTGCTTAAATTCCCCACACTCGTTACCGCCACCGCACACATAACGCATCATCCATTGCTCTGCTCAGATAAAGTTAAAAATATCAGAGAACAGGAGAGACTAATGCTCACACAACGTTTACAGGATGCTGACCTGCTGCGTCAGCAGGCTTTCTTCGCAGGCGAATGGCAGGATGCACACAATGGTGAAACGCTGGCGGTCACCAACCCGTCGACCGGGGAAACGCTGGCGACTATCCCGGCATTAGGCAGCATCGAGACCGAACAGGCGATTGCGTATGCGGAAGCGGCGCGTATCAGCTGGGGCAAAACCACCAACGCGCAGCGCGCCACACTGCTGGAAAAATGGCACCAGCTGATCCTCGATAATGCCGATGACCTGGCGATCATTATGACCGCCGAACAGGGCAAACCGCTGGCAGAAGCAAAAGGCGAAGTGCTGTATGGCGCCAGCTTTGTAAAATGGTTTGCGGAAGAAGCTCGTCGCGTTTACGGCGAAACCATCCCGGCCCCCACCGCTGACCGGCGCATTCTGGTACTGAAGCAGCCTGTTGGCGTGGCCGCGGCGATTACGCCGTGGAACTTCCCGATTGCGATGATTACCCGTAAAGTCGCGCCTGCGCTGGCAGCGGGTTGTCCGATTATTGTCAAACCGTCCGAACTGACGCCGTTCTCGGCGCTGGCGCTGGTGGTGCTGGCACAACGTGCGGGCATCCCGGCGGGTGTGCTGCAGGTGCTGACCGGTCTGCCGCAGCAGATTGGCGCGGCGCTGACCGCCAGCCGCACGGTGCGCAAAATCTCCTTTACCGGTTCCACCCGCGTGGGCCAGCTGCTGATGCAGCAGAGCGCCGACAGCATTAAGCGTCTCAGCCTCGAGCTGGGCGGCAATGCGCCGCTGATTGTGTTTGATGATGCCGATCTCGATATCGCCATTCCCGGCGTGATGATGAGTAAATTCCGTAATGCCGGACAAACCTGTGTCTGTGCCAACCGTATCCTGGTGCAGCGCGGCATCTATCCGCGTTTCGTTGAACGCCTGCTGGCGGAAGTGGCGAAACTCAAAGTGGGCGATGGCTTTGCCGCCGACAGCACGCTTGGCCCGCTGATCAACCGCAACGCGGTAGAGAAAGTGAACGCGCATATTGATGATGCACTGAATAAAGGCGCGACCCTGCTGACGGGGGGAGTGAGTAACAGCGATGGCACCTTTGTGCAGCCAACGGTACTGGGTGCCGTGACACGAGATATGCGCATCGCTGATGAAGAAACGTTTGGCCCGGTCGCGCCACTGTTTATTTTCGATGACGAAGAAGAAGCCATTGCGCTGGCGAACGATACGCCATTTGGTCTTGGTGCCTATTTCTTTACCGAAAACATTCGCCGCGCCTGGCGGGTGGGGGAAGCGCTGGAATTTGGTATGGTCGGTTTTAATACCGGCTCCATTTCTCTGGAAGTTTCACCGTTCGGCGGCATTAAATTGTCCGGCGTCGGCCGTGAAGGATCGCATCACGGAATTGATGAATACCTGGAAACCAAGGCATTTCATTTCGGCAGTTTAGACGCGAAATAAACGCTAACATTTTGAAAAGCGCCGATGATAAATAAATCATCGGCGCTTTTTTTTTGTTTATTTTCCCTTCAGTTTCACTGCATGATCGCAATCTCAATTCTCCGCTTTGGTGCAACGCTAGCACGCTTTGCTCTCTGCTGGTGCAGTGATAATGTGATGAAAATCATCTATTTACACTGTCGGTTTATCTGGAAAAATTTGCCTTTATTTACGGCAGAAAATTTTTTTCGCGCCTGCTTTACGCATTTTTATTTTTCTGCGGGCTGGCATACTTTCTGCATTAAGTGAATAAGCAGCACTGATTGTCATTCAGTTATCCGGCGCAGCACGCTGCGCCAGCGATGAATACGCGGATGCAAAAATATAAGGGTTTAACCATGTTAAGTTTTGATCCCGATAAAGTTAGCTTGCCCGCAGGACATTATATCAACGGCGTTCATCAGCACGGCGCGGGCAATTCTCTGCTGGTTAAACGTCCCTCTGATGGTAAGCCTGCCGCGGAATTAGCCGAGGCAGATGCCAGCCTGGTTGATGAAGCGGTCACACTGGCCGATCGCGCCGTCAAAGAGAGCGGCTGGGCCAGTTGTCCGCCACGTCAGCGCGGTGCGGTACTGCGCCGCTGGGCGGATCTGATTGCCGCCGACAGCGAACTGCCGCGGCTGGAAGCGCTGGGCTCCACACGGCCGATCCACGATGTGATTCAGCACGAAATTCCCTTTACCGCCGAAGCTATCCGCTTCTACGCCGAATGTGCCGACAAATTCAGTGGCGATGTGCTGCCGACCCGCGCGGCCAGCCTCGGCATGCTGGTGCCGGAACCGTACGGTGTGATTGGCGCGATTACACCGTGGAATTTCCCGTTGTCGATGGCGTCATGGAAGTGTGGTCCGGCACTGGCAGCAGGAAATGCTGTGGTGCTGAAACCTTCCGAACTGACGCCGTTCTCCACTGTGCGTATGGCGGAACTGGCGACAGAAGCCGGACTGCCTGCCGGGGTGCTGAATATCGTGCAGGGTAGCGGTGCGGTCACCGGCAGCGCGCTGGTGGCACATCCACTGGTGCGCAAAGTCTCCTTTACCGGCTCAACGCAAACCGGCGCACGCATTATGAGCGATGCCGCGTTTAACGGCATGAAGCCCGTCACGCTGGAGCTGGGCGGCAAAAGCCCGCAGCTGGTGTTTGATGATGCGGGCGATATTGATGAGGTGGCCGGGCGGATTCTGCGCGGCTTTACCGCCAACGGCGGCCAGGCCTGCGTGGCAGGCACCCGGCTGATTGTGCAGCGCGGTATCGCGCCACAGCTGATCGAGACGCTGACCCGACTGTGTCAGAACTTCCGTCCCGGCGTCACCTGGGATGAAACCAGCCGCTATGCGCCGCTGATCGATGCGCGTCAGGCGGCGAAAGTGCAGCAGGTGATTCGCGCTGCCTGCCAGCAGGGTGGTGAGATTCTGGTGGGAGGCGAACGTTTTGCCGGGACGGGCGAAGGCTACTTCTGGCAGCCGACACTGCTGGCTGGTGTCAGCCAGGATAACCCGGCGGTACAGGAAGAGATTTTTGGTCCGGTGCTGACGGTGCAGATCTTTGATGACGAAGAAGAAGGTCTGGCGCTGGCATCGCATCCCACCTATGGCCTGTGTTCCGGCGTCCACACCAAAAGTATCGACCACGCACTGCGGGCGATGCGCGGTATCGCGGCCGGTACGGTATGGATTAACCGCTACGGCCGTTCCGGCGACTTTATCGTCCCGACCGGTGGCTTCCAGGGTTCCGGCATTGGCAAAGATTTAGGGCGGCAGGCCTTCGAAGCCTGTCAGCGCTATAAGAGCGTACTGATCGATTTTTAATCCCGTGACATTCCACTTTGAAGAGGTAGCGCAATGGCTGTGTTCAAACCGAAATACATCACCTTCGACTGCTACGGCACCCTGATCAACTTCGATATGTCGGGGGCGGCGGCGACCATTTTCGCTGACCGCGTCAGCGCGGAAAAAATGGCGGCATTTACCACCGATTTCGCCCGCTATCGCATGGACGAAGTACTGGGGGCGTTCAAGCTCTATCCGCTGGTGGTGGCAAGTGCGCTGTACCGCACCTGTAACAAGTGGGGCGTGGAGTGTACGCAACAGGATTGTGACGCGGTGATGGCGGCCTGCGCCACATGGGGACCGCACCCGGATGTGCCTGCCGGACTGGCGAAAGTGGCGCAGGAGTTCCCGCTGGTACTGCTGACCAACTCCACCGATGAGCTGATCAAAAACCATGTGCCGCGTCTCGGTGCGCCGATTCATATGACTATTACCGCCGAAGAAGTGGGCGCGTACAAACCGCAGATGAAAGGCTTTGAATACATGCTGGAGAAGCTGAACTGTCGTCCTGACGAGATCCTGCATGTCTCCTCCAGCTTCCGTTATGACCTGATGACCGCCCATGACCTCGGCATCAAACACAAAGCGTGGGTGGCGCGGGGTCACGAACCGGCCAACCCGTTCTATGGCTACAGCGAAATCAAAGATATCGGCGGTCTTCCGGCGGTGGTGGGACTCTGAGGCAGGAGCGCGGTGATGAAACTGGAATCCTTCTGGCAGGCGACAGCGCCTGACTTTACTGGCGCGGCCACTGACGATCTGCCGGCGACGGCAGATGTGGTGGTGATTGGTGGCGGCTTTACCGGCATCTCAGCGGCGCTGAATCTGGCGCGCAGCGGTATCAATGTGGTGCTGCTGGAAGCGGCGCAGGTGATGAGCCAGGCCTCCGGGCGTAATGGCGGTCACTGCAATACCGGCGTGGCGCAGAACTTTGCCGCGCTGGTCAACAGCCATGGCGTGGAGCAGGCCAGCCGTTATTTCCGCGCCTTCGCCGATGCGGTGAGCTATGTGCAGCAACTGGTGGAAAGCGAGCAGATTGACTGCGATTTCCGCCGCTGCGGCAAGCTGAAGCTGGCGAGTAAGGCCTCGCATCTGGCGGGGCTGCAACAGGCCTGCGACATGATGAAGCGCCACGTTGATCCTGATGTGGAAATGCTGAGTGCCGACGAGGTGCGCCGCGAGATCGATTCCGACAGTTTCCACGGTGGTCTGCTGCAGCAGCATGGCGGCCAGATGCATATGGGCAAGTTTGGTATCGGTCTGGCGAATCTGGCAGCGCGCAGCGGCGCAAAAATTTATCCGTATACCCCGGTGACCGGCCTGACACGGCTGGATGGTTATCGCCACCGTGTCAGCACCGAAAAAGGCGAGATTATCGCTGAGAAAGTGCTGATGGCGACCGGCTGCTCCAATATCGGCCCGTTCGACTGGTTCCAGCGGCGCATTATTCCGGTCGGCAGCTTTGTGGTGGTGACAGCGCCGCTGGAAGCCGATCTGCTGCAGCAACTGCTGCCAAATAACCGTACCTATGTGACGTCACTCAATCTCGGCAACTACATTCGCACCACCAAAGACAACCGGCTGGTGTTTGGTGGTCGCGCGCGCTTTGCCATCAGCAATCCGACCTCGGACGCACGCAGCGGCGATGTGCTGAAAGCGGGCATGAAGAAGATGTTTCCGGCACTGCACGCACCACAGATTGACTACTGCTGGGGCGGGCTGGTGGATATGACCGCCGACCGTCTGCCGCATGCTGGTGAGCATCAGGGCGTGTTCTATTCGCTGGGCTACAGCGGCCACGGCACGCAGATGTCGGTGTGGATGGGGCGGGTGATGGCCGATCTGATCGCAGAAAAAGCTGATGATAATCCGTGGCAGCGTAATAGCTGGCCTGCGGTGCCGGGTTACTTTGGCAAACCCTGGTTTTTGCCCGTGGCGGGCTTGTACTACAAGGCTATGGATCGGCTCTCCTGAGTCACTTAACGTTTTACTTTTGAGGGTGTGCAGATGAGTAAATTTCGTAAAGAATTTAGCCGTGTTAACCCCGCGCTGACGCAGGCGATCAACGATGTCTCGATCTCGCGTCGTGGCATGATGAAACTGTTGTCGGCAGGGGCGGTGATGAGCTCCGGTCTGCTGGGTTTCCCTGACTTCAGCTTCGCCGCCGACACGCCGGTTGCAGGCGGTAAACTGCGCGCCGCGGTGGCCAACTCCTCCGCCAGCGATACCCTCGACCCGGCGAAAGGCAGCAACAGCGGCGACTACTGCCGCCAGTTTATGTTCTACAGCGGTCTGACGGAGCTGGATAAAAATCTGATCCCACAACCGGCGCTGGCCGAGACGTTCGAAAGCAGCGACGGCGTGCTGTGGCATGTCAAACTGCGTTCCGGCGTCACCTTCCACGACGGTAAACCGCTGACCAGCGAGGACGTGATCTACTCCCTGAGCCGCCATAAAGATCCGGCGGTGGCGTCCACGGTGATCACTCTGGCGTCGCAGATGAAAGAATTTAAGGCGATCAGCCCCAGCGAGCTGGAGATCACGCTGGAACAGGCCAACTTTGACCTGCCTGCGCTGCTGGCGACCAGCTCGTTCCTGATTGTGCAGAATGGCACCAAAGACTTCAGTAAGGGCGTGGGCACCGGGCCGTTTGTGCTGCAGAGCTTCCAGCCTGGCGTGCGCACCGTCGGCAGTAAAAACAAAAATTACTGGAAACCGGGCCTGCCGCACCTCGACGAAGTGGAGCTGATGGGCGTCACTGACCCGGCGGCGCGTGTTAACGCACTGATGTCCGGCGATCTGCACATCGTTTCCACGCTGTCCGCCAATGATGTCAAACGTCTGAAGCAGAGCGATAAGTTCGGCATTCTGGAAAGTAAATCGGGTATGTACAGCAACCTGATCCTGCGTACCGATCAGGCTCCGGGCAATAATCCGGACTTTGTGCTGGCGATGAAATATCTGCAGCCACGCGAAATGTTGCTGAAAACCGTGATGCAGGGTTATGGCGATATCGGCAACGACACGCCAGTGCCGCCGTGGCATCCAATGTTTAACAAAGATATCCCGCAGCGTCCGCTGGACGTGGAGAAAGCCAAATTCCACCTGAAAAAAGCCAATATGGCGGGCGCCAAAGTGGAAATTATCACCACGCCCAATATCGAAGGGGCAGTGGAGGGCGGCCAGCTGATCCAGCAAATCGCCCGTTCCGCCGGACTCAATGTGCAGGTGCGCCGCGTACCGTATGACGGTTACTGGTCAACGCACTGGATGAAGGACCCGGTGGGTTACGGCTCGATTAACCCGCGTCCGACGCTGGATATGCTGTTCTCGCAGTTCTACCGCTCCGATGCCACCTGGAATGAGTCGGGCTGGAAAAACGCCCAGTTTGACCAGCTGGTGACTGCTGCGCGTGGCGAACAGGATCAGGCGAAACGCAAACAGATGTATGGCGATATGCAGCAACTGGTGTACGACCACTGCGGCACCATTATTCCGGCGTTCATCAGCAGCATGGATGGACACAGTAGCAAAGTTAAAGGTGTTGAGGCCTGGCCGTCAGGCATGATGATGGGCTTCCGCTTCCACGAGTATGCCTGGCTGGCTTCCTGATAAGGAGAACGGCGATGAATCGGTACATAGTCAAACTGATTGCGCGGCGCATCGGCGCTGGCGTGTTAACGCTGCTGATCGTCTCAGCGCTGGTGTTCCTGATCACCAGCCTGCTGCCGGGCGATGCGGCGCAGATGATCCTCGGCCAGAGCGCGACACCGGAAACCGTCGCCGCACTGCGCCAGCAGCTTGGGCTCGACCAGCCGCTGGTGATGCGTTACTTCAGCTGGCTCGGCGGCATGCTTCAGGGAGATTTTGGTACCTCGTTCGCCAGTAATCTGCCGGTAACGCAACTGGTGGCGCAGCGTATTCCCGCCACCTTTCAGCTGGCGGCGGTGACCACGCTGGTCTCCGTACCGCTGGCGCTGGTGATTGGGATTGCGGCGGCGATGAAACGCGGTTCACGGCTGGATCGCGGGCTGGTGCTGGTCACCATGTCGGTGGTGGCGGTGCCGGAGTTTCTGGTTGCCACTATCGCGGTGATTATCTTCGCCGTGAAGCTGCAGTGGGTGCCGGCGATGTCGATTGGCTCGCCGGACCAGGAACTGTGGGGCTTCCTGCGTACCTACGCGCTGCCGGTACTGACGCTGTGTTGTGTGATTGTGGCACAGATGGCGCGCATGACGCGTGCGGCGATCATCAATCAGATGGACAGTCCGTATCTGGAGATGACGCTGCTGAAAGGGGTCTCTCCACTGCGGGCGATGCTGCGTCATGCGCTGCCGAATGCGGTGGGGCCGATCGCCAATGCGGTGTCGCTCAGTCTCTCCTACCTGTTTGGTGGCGTGATCATTATCGAAAGCATTTTCAGTTATCCCGGGCTGGCCAGTCAGATGGTGGATGCGGTCAGCAACCGCGATCTGCCGGTGGTACAGCTGTGTGTGATGTTCTTTGCGGCCTGTTATCTGGTGCTGCTGCTGGCCGCAGACATCCTGACTATCGCATTTAATCCGAAGTGGAGGGGCTGATGACTATCCTGATGCTACCCTGGCGCGTAATGCAGTCACTGACCGTGGCGGGACGGATTGGCCTGCTGATCACTCTGTTCTGGATCTTTATGGCGCTGTTTGGCGCGTCGCTGGCACCGCATAACCTCGAAGAGATTGGCGGCGGGGCGATGTTCAGCAGTTACAGCGCCGAGTTCTGGTTAGGCACCGACTATCTCGGGCGCGATATCCTCAGCCGCATTATGTACGGCGCGCGTTACTCCATCGGCCTGGCATTGACGGCAGCACTGCTCGCCAGTCTGGTCGGTACACTGCTGGCGCTGCTGGCGGCCGTGACCGGGCGCTGGCTGGAAGAGATCCTTGGCCGTATTAACGATGCGATGCTGATCCTGCCGGGGAAAATTCTGGCACTGATGATTGTCGCGGTGTTTGGTTCGTCACTGCCGATGCTGATTGTCACCGCGGTATTTACCTACTGGCCGGGCGCGTACCGTATCGCCTATGCGATGGCCTCCAGCCTGCGTTCGATGGATTATGTGCAGGCCTCACGGCTGCGTGGTGAAAGCCGCTGGTATATCGCCATCCACGATATTCTGCCGAATATGCTGCACCCGATGCTGACCGATTTCGGCCTGCGCTTTGTCTATATCGTGCTGATGCTCAGCGGCCTGAGTTTCCTCGGCCTGGGTGTGCAGCCGCCGTATGCCGACTGGGGCACGCTGGTACGCGAGAATCTGCTGGGACTGTTTGAAGGCTCTCCGGCGGTGCTGATGCCTGCGGTGGCGATTGCCAGCCTGACCATTGGTGCCAACCTGTTTATCGACAGCCTGCAGGCGATGCGCCCGATTAACTGGACGAAGGGGGTTGCATGAATATTATGCCGCACAGTGCACGTCCGATGGTGTCGGTGGAAAACCTGAAAGTCACCGCCAAAGCCGATGACGGTAATGAAGTGACGCTGGTGTCTGATATTCGCTTTACCGTGCAGAAAGGGGAAGTGCTGGCGCTGATTGGGGAATCCGGCTCCGGCAAAACCACCATTGCGCTGGCGATGATGGGCTATGCCCGCCACGGCTGCCGCATTGCCGACGGTCATATCCATGTCGCGGATACTGATGTGACGGCGCTGACGCCCGCGCAGCTGTGCGCCTTTCGCGGCAATAAAGTGGCCTACATCGCGCAGAGCGCGGCGGCCTCGTTTAACCCGGCGATGAAAATTATCGACCAGGTGATTGAGCCGGTGGTGGTGCACGGCCTGATGAGCCGCGGCGACGCCAAACGCAAAGCGGTGGAGCTGTTCCGTGAGCTGGCGCTGCCGAATCCTGACAGTATTGGTGATCGCTACCCGCATCAGGTCTCCGGCGGTCAGTTGCAACGCCTGATGACGGCGATGGCGCTGATTGGCGACCCGGAAGTGGTGATCCTCGACGAACCGACCACCGCGCTCGATGTCACCACTCAGGTGGAAGTACTGAAGGCCTTTCGCCGCGTGGTGCGCCAGCGTGGCACCACGGCGATTTACGTCAGCCACGACCTGGCGGTGGTGGCGCAGATGGCGGACCGGATTCTGGTGCTGCTGAAAGGGGCGATTGCCGAGTATGGCGCGACCGATGCGCTGTTGCAGGCGCCGCAGGCGGAATACACCCGTCTGCTGCTGGATGCCGCACGGCAGAAAAGCCGCGACAGTTCGTGGAGCACTGAAAGCGCAGAAATCCATCCACTGCTGGAAGTGCGCGATCTCAGCGCCGGTTACGGCCCGCTCGACAGCGACGGCCAGCCGAAAGTGAAAATTCTGCAAGATATTAATTTTAAACTGTTTCGCGGCCAGGCAATCGGTATTATCGGCGAGTCGGGTTCCGGCAAAACCACGCTGGCGCATGCCATTGCCGGGATGAACCCGCCGTCCGGCGGCCATCTGCTGTTTAACGGCCACTACATTGCCGGCGGGTTGCATCAGCGGCCGGAGAATGAGTTGCGCCGGATTCAGTATGTGTTCCAGATGGCGGATACCGCGCTCAACCCGGCGCACAGCGTGGCGGCAATTCTGGCGCGTCCGCTGAAACTGTTCCACAGTTTGCGCGGCGCAGCGCTGGAAAAGCGTGTGCTGGAACTGCTCGACCTGGTACGCCTGCCGCGCAGCGTGATGTATCGCCGCCCGTGGGCGCTCTCCGGCGGCCAGAAACAGCGCGTTAACCTGGCGCGTGCGCTGGCGGCGGAACCGGATTTGATCCTGTGCGATGAAGTCACCTCGGCACTGGATACTGTAGTGGCAGCAGCGGTGCTGGATTTGATTACCGATCTGCGCCGTGAACTGGGGCTGTCGGTACTGTTTATCAGCCACGACCTGCATGCGGTGCGCTCGGTGTGTGATGAGATTATCGTGGTGAAAAGTGGCCGTATGGTGGCGCAGGTGGCGCGCGCGGATTATGACAAACCGTCCAGCGATCTCTACTATGAGCGCCTGAAACGCGCGGTGCCGGAACTGCGTCAGGGCTGGCTGGATGAGCATGAAGATTTCGATATCGCCAACGGGCAGCATTAACGTTTTATTTCCTTCCTCCACCATGTGGCGGAAGGAGAAAACACACGAAAAGAGGTAACACACGCAATGCCAGCACCAATTCGATATGTACAGGATAGCGCGCATTTTCCTGAGTCGGCTGATGTGGTTGTGATTGGCGGCGGCATTGCCGGCGCGGCAGCGACTTATGAACTGGCGAAGAAAGGCGTAAAGGTCGTTTTGCTGGAAAAGGGGCTGGTGGGCGGTGAACAGTCCAGCCGCAACTGGGGCTGGTGCCGCCAGCAGAACCGCGATGAGCGTGAGTTACCGCTGATTATCTATTCACTGCAGCGCTGGGGCGAACTGAATGCAGAAACCGGTGAGGAACTCGGTTTCCGCCGTACCGGACTGGTCTACGCCACCCGCGATCAGAGCGAAATTGATGCCTGGGATAACTGGGGCAAGATGGCGAAACACTACGGCGTGCGCAGCGATATCCTCAACGCGGAACAGGCGAAACTGATGACGCCGGGCAGCACCACAAACTGGCTGGGCGGCGTCTCGTCGCCGACCGACGGCCATGCTGAACCGGCGCTGGCTGCGCCGGGACTGGCGATTGCTGCTCAGCGGCTGGGCGCTACCGTGATCCAGCAGTGCGCGGTACGCGGACTGGATACCGCCGCCGGACAGGTGAGTGGCGTATGGACCGAGCGCGGGCTGATTAAAACCAGCAGTGTCATCTGCGCGGGTGGTGCCTGGACCTCGATGTTCTGCCGTCGTCATGGTATCGATCTGCCTTTAGGTAATGTGATTGGCACCGCTTTCCGCACGGCGCCGATTGAACAGGCGATCACCATGCCGCTGTACACGCCGGGTTTTGCCTGCCGTCCACAGCTCGATGGCAGCTACACCGTCTCGGTGTCTGGCCGTGGCCGCCTCGAACCGGGCGTGCAGGGATTGCGCTATGCGCGCCAGTTCTACCCGACGTTTAAATCACGGCGCAAAAACCTCAAAATTCGCCTCGGCCTGTCGCCGTTTATCCACGGGCCGGAAGCACTGGCGCGCTGGCAGTTTGACGGTGTGTCACCGTTCGAAAAAGTGCGTATTCTCGACCCGCAGGCCGATCACGCGATGGTGCTGGAAGGCATCAACGCCATGCGCCGCGAGTATCCGGCGCTTGCTGGGCTGAAGATGGTGCAGTCCTGGGGCGGGATGATTGACAGTGCGCCGGATGCGATTCCGGTGATCTCCACCGTACCGAAACTGCCGGGACTGGTGATTTCCGCCGGTTACAGTGGCCATGGTTTTGGTATTGGTCCGGGCGCAGGACGTCTGGCGGCGGACCTGGTGATGAATGAACAACCGATTGTTGACCCGACGCCATACCGTTATTCGCGGCTGGTGGACGGTTCCGGCCTTGATACGCCGGGCATGATGTAAGGAGACGTGATGAGCATAACACTACGCGCCATGACGGCGGACGACCTGGATGCCGCCTTTGTCCTGACTCAACTGCTGAAATGGCCGCATCGCCGCGCCGACTGGCAGCAGGCATTGCAGCTGGGCAACGGCATTGTGGCGGAAGAGAACGGCGTGCTGACCGGCACCATCCTCTGCTGTCGCTGGGGCGAGGACTACGCCACCATCGGGCTGGTGATTGTCGCGGATGCCGCGCAGGGGCGCAGTATTGGCAAACAACTGATGCTGGCGGCACTGGAGAGACTGGCGGGCAGCAATGTGCGTCTGCATGCCACAGAAGCAGGCAAGGGTTTATATGAAAAGCTGGGCTTTGTGGTAACCGGCGCGGTGGAACAGCATCAGTGCCGTGAACTGGCTCAGGTCACCGTGTTGCCTCCGGCCGCACATCAGCAGCGGCGTGCCGCGCAGCCGCAGGATGCAGCCCGTTTAACCCAGCTCGACCAGCAGGCCAGCGGTCAGCAGCGTGCGCGACTGACGGATGAACTGCTGACCCGCGCCGAACGCGTGTTGTTGCTAGAGCAGGATGGTGTCACCACCGGCTTCGCCGCGCTGCGTCGTTTCGGTCACGGTTACGCCATCGGCCCGATTGTCGCGCAGACCCTGCCTGACGCGAAAGTGCTGGTCAGCCAGCTGCTGAGCGGCTTAACCGGCCAGTTTGTGCGCATTGACTGTGATGCACACTGTGGGCTGGGCGACTGGCTGAACCAGCTGGGGCTGCCCCAGGTCGATGCCCCTACCACCATGGTGAAGGGCACGCCCTGGCAGCCGGATGCTGACGGCGCGCAGGTGTTCGGGCTGATGTCACAGGCGATGGGCTGATGAATATCGTCTATAAATCAGACCCGGCGCGCGGGCGTAAATGGGCTGAACTGCTGGCAGAGCTGGCACCGGACGCGGACTTTCGCCAGTGGCCCGATATCGGCGACCCGGCGACGGTCGACTATCTGGTCGCCTGGCAGCCGCCTGCCGATATCCTGCAACAGTTCCCCAGGCTGAAGGTATTGTTCTCTGTCGGCGCAGGTGCGGATCAGTTTGATTATCAGCAACTGCCTGCTGAGTTGCCGGTGGTGCGTATGGTGGAGCAGGGGCTGATCAACGGCATGGTGGAGTACGTCACCTTCGCGGTGCTGGGGCTGCACCGTGATATGCCACGTTATCTGCAACAGCAGCGTGAGCAGCGCTGGCAGGCGCATCCAATGCTGCCCGCCAGCCGTCGCCGCATTGGTGTCATGGGGCTGGGCAGCCTCGGCGAAGCGGTGCTGAAACCGTTTCTGGCGCTGGGCTTTGACTGCGGTGGCTGGAGCCGCACGCCGCGCCAGATTGACGGCGTGCGCTGCTGGGCGGGCAACGACCAGCTGGGTGAATTCCTTGCGCGCAGCGACATCCTTATCTGCCTGCTGCCGCTGACCGACAGCACGCGCGGCATTCTGAATGCTGACTGCTTTAATCAGTTGCCGCCGGGTGCAGCACTGGTACAGGTCGGGCGTGGCGCGCAACTGAATCATGACGATCTGCTGCAGGCGCTCGACAGCCAGCAACTGAGCGGCGCGGTGGTGGATGTCACTGACCCTGAACCGCTGCCTGCGGAGCACCCCTTCTGGCGGCATCCCGCCCTCTGGCTGACGCCGCATATTGCCAGCCAGACAGTGCCGGAAACCGCGGTGGCCGCCTTACTGGCCAATATTCGCCGCTTTGAAGCGGGCGAACCGATGATCGGCCTTATCGACCGGCAAAAAGGATACTGAGATGGAATTATCACACTTAGTCGCACTGCGACGGGATCTGCACGCCCATCCGGAGCTGGGCTTTGCCGAACAGCGCACCTCGGACATTGTCGCGGCGTTCCTGACGGAGCTGGGTATTGAGGTGCATCGCGGCATCGGCAAAACCGGTGTGGTGGGTGTTCTGCGCCGTGGCGACAGCCCGCGCAGCATCGGGCTGCGTGCCGATATGGACGCGCTGCCAATGAATGATGACGGCGACCAGCCGTGGAAAAGTACCCATGACGGTGTCTGTCACGCCTGTGGTCATGACGGCCATACCGTAATGCTGCTGGGCGCGGCACAGGCGCTGGTGGCGTCCGGCGATGTTAACGGCACGGTGTACTTTATCTTCCAGCCGGCAGAAGAGGGGCTGGCTGGCGCGCAGGCGATGATCGATGACGGCCTGTTTACCCGCTTCCCCTGTGATGCCGTCTACGCCATCCATAACTGGCCGGAACTGCCACTCGGCAGTGCGCAGACGCGCCCGGGACCGATTATGGCGGCGGCGGATCGCTTCGATATCACCGTGCAGGGCGGCGGTGGTCACGCCGCACAGCCACACCTCAGCCCGGACACGCTGCTGGCGACCAGTGAATTGGTGGTGCAGCTGAATACCATCGTGGCGCGCGCGGTCGATCCCTGTGAGGCCGCATTGCTGACGGTGACACGGATTCAGGGCGGTTTCTCGCACAATATGATCCCGGCGCAGGCTAGTATTACCGGCACGGTACGTACCTTTAATCCGCAGGTGCAGGATGTGGTGGAACAGCGTCTGCGTCAGATGGCACAGCATGTCACGGCGGCCCACGGCTTGCAGGCAGACGTGCGTTATCACCGCTACTATCCCGCCACGATTAACAGCGCGGCAGAGGCCGCCGTTGCGTTGCAGGCGGCGCGTGCCGCCGGATTACAGACGCAGGAAGCACCAAAACCGGCACTCACCTCGGAAGATTTTTCCTTTATGTTGCAGGCCAGACCGGGTGCCTATCTGTGGCTCGGTGCGGGCGACAGCCGTCCGCTGCACCACTCTGCCTACGACTTTAATGATGAGGTGATCCCGTTCGGCATTGGCTGGTTCTGCGCGCTGGTGCAGGAAAGCCTTGGCTGAAAATTTAATTCACTGATTGCGGGTGAATACGACAGTAAATGCTGCTGCCAGCGGAATTACGGCAGCTTACCAAAAGTGCTTATTGCGATACTTGAAACAGATTATCGTGACGTCGATGAGGTAAAAAGATGCAAAATATCATGGCTGAGCAGCAAACATTTTCTGATAACGCAGTATTTCTGGATGCCCGCGAAGAGAATGTGGCGCGTGGTGTGGTCACTGCCCATCCGGTAGTGATTGCCAGAGGAAAAGGCTCAGAAGTCTGGGACGTGGAAGGGAATCGTTATTTAGATTTTGTCGGCGGCATCGGCGTATTAAATGTCGGCCACAACCATCCGGCGGTGGTCAATGCCGTGACTGAGCAGCTGCAACGGGTGTCTCATGCCTGTTTCCAGGTGGCGGCGTATCCGGGATATATCGAACTGGCGCAGCGACTGAATAAGCTGGTCGGCGGCGACGAAGCGTTTAAAAGCGTATTTTTCACCAGCGGCGCGGAAGCGGTAGAAAATGCGGTGAAAATTGCCCGCGCTTATACCAATCGTCCAGGTATTATTGCGTTTGATGGTGCCTTTCATGGCCGTACCTTATTAGGTGTGACGTTAACGGGGATGAGTCAGCCTTATAAACAGAACTTTGGTCCGTTCCCGGGTGATATTTATCGTATCCCTTATCCGAATGCATTCCATGATATTTCGGAGCAGGATTGCCTGGCGGCGCTGGATAATCTGTTTGCGGTACAAATATTACCGGAACGCGTCGCGGCGATGATTATCGAGCCAGTGCAGGGCGATGGTGGCTTCCTGCCTGCATCTGCCAGTTTTATGCAGGCACTGCGTGATATCACTGAGCGCCACGGCATTTTGCTGATTTGTGATGAAGTGCAAACCGGTTTTGGCCGTACCGGCAAGATGTTTGGTTTCCAGCACTCGCCTGTGACGCCGGACCTGGTGACGGTGGCGAAAAGCCTCGGAGGTGGTCTGCCGATCTCGGGTGTGGTAGGGCGCGCGGAGATTATGGATGCACCGACACCGGGCGGCCTCGGTGGCACTTACGGCGGCAACGCGCTGGCCTGTGCGGCATCGCTGGCGGTGCTGGATCTGCTGGAACACGATAACCTGCTGACGCGCTCGAACCAGCTGGGTGAGCAGCTGAATGCCCGCCTGCAGCAACTGGCGGATAAATATGCCTGTATCGGTGAAGTGCGCGGTGTTGGCTTTATGCAGGCGGTCGAGATTATCGACTTCGAAAGCAAAAAACCGGATGCGGCGCTGACACAGAAGATCCTCGACTGCGCCTGTCAGGAAGGGTTGCTGCTGATTAAGTGTGGTTTGCACCGCAATACCGTGCGCTTCCTCGCACCGCTGGTGACCAGCGATTCGCAGCTGGAAGAGGCACTGCATATTTTCGATATCGCGCTGGCACGCGCCACGGGTCGTTTAGGTTAGTCATTGTTTCCTCATTGAAATTTTAACAAATCACCTCGATGTGATAACGCGTGAAACGCTGGCGTAGTCACCAGAAAGCGTGTTATACCATCGAGGTACGCGCGCACAACATATGTGTAACAATGAGGGGCTCTATGAACGGTTTGATGAAACTTGACCGCATTGACATCAACATCCTGGTGCAACTGCAAAAAGATGGCCGCATCAGTAACGTCAACCTTGCCGATGCCGTCGGACTTTCCCCCAGCCCCTGCCTGCAGCGCGTGAAACGACTGGAATCCGCTGGTTTTATTACCGGTTATGAAGCCCATATCAATCTGACCAAAATTACCGACTCGGTCACCGTCTTTACTGAAGTGACGCTGGCCGGACACCGGCGTGAGGATTTTCTGAAATTTGAAAACGCCATCCGTGAAGTCGATGAGCTGATGGAGTGTCACCTCATCACTGGCGGTTACGACTACCTGCTGCGCTTTATCACCCGCAGTATTGAGCACTATCAGGAAGTGATTGAGGGGTTGCTGGATGCCAAGGTGGGTATCGACAAATACTTCAGCTATATCGTGATCAAGTCGCCGATTATGAAAAGCAGCGTGCCGCTGCGATCGCTGATTTCGCGCCATACGCAGGTGGAGTATTGAGTGTAATTGCTGGCAGTAAGAAGCAAAAGACAATACACCGTCACGAAGAGCCAGATTACTGACGCATTCATCTTCCGGCGTTTAATGGTTAACGTTAAGCGCGAATTCAGATAATAAGTGCAACGCTTGGTCATGTGGATGGAGGGACGGTTAGCTACCGATAAGCTATC
>NZ_CBFFRK010000064.1:0-25635 GCF_965644245.1 Erwinia sp. V71 | reverse complement strand
GCAGGATAGCTTATCGGTAGCTAACCGTCCCTCCATCCACATGACCAAGCGTTGCACTTATTATCTGAATTCGCGGTGTACATATCGAAGCGCCAGCGGCAGGAAAAGGCTATCTGCTGCTGGAGTCCAGTAATGGACCACTCTGGTGGCAGGAAATTGATGTGCCAGTGGGGGGCATTAACGTTGATGTGCCAGTGAATGCAGAATGGCGACGCCATGATATCTACCTTAGTGCCCTGGTTCTCCGGCCAGGTGAAAAAGAGAAAGGTGTTACGCCGAAACGTGCCGTAGGGCTGTTACATCTGCCGCTGGCGGATGACGGGCGTAAGCTCAATATCACGCTGGATGCACCTGCAAAAATTCGCCCCAATCAGACTTTGACAGTGAAGGTAAAAGCAGCATACCAGGGCGGTGAGTTACCGAAGAATATTCATCTGTTGTTGTCTGCCGTAGACAGCGGCGTGCTGAATATCACTGACTATAAAACACCCGACCCGTTTGACAGTTTCTTTGGTCGTAAGCGTTACAACGCCGATCAGTACGATGTTTATGGTCAGCTGATTGAAGGGCAGGGACGTCAGGCGACATTACGTTTCGGTGGCGACAGTGATGAAGATGATGCACTGGCGCGTGGCGGTAAAAAGCCAGTGACCCACGTCAATATTGTGGCACAGCAGGCATCACCTGTGGTGCTGAATGACAACGGTGAGGGGCAGGTTGAACTGCAGATCCCTGATTTTAACGGCGAACTGCGGCTGATGGCACAGGCCTGGAGTGACGATAGCTTTGGCAATGGCGAGCAGAAGCTGGTGGTGGCTGCGCCGCTGATCAGTGAACTGGCGACACCACGTTTTATGGCGAATGGTGATCAGGCGCGGCTGGCGCTTGATCTTTCCAACCTTTCCGGACTGCCGCAAACGCTCAGGGTGAAACTGAGCTCGCAGGGATTAGTGCAGCTGAATGGAGCGGACACGCAAACTGTCACGCTAAAAGCAGATGAACGCACCACGATTTTTGTGCCAGTGAGCGCACTGGATGGTTTTGGTGACGGTGAAATCAGTGCCGATATCAGCGGGATCAACCTGCCGGGAGAAACCGTCAATCCCTCACATCACAACTGGAAAATTGGCGTGCGCCCGGCATGGCCAGCGGAAACACGCAATTTCGCCGCTGTTATCCGTAGTGGCGAACCCTGGAACGTCCCTGCCGGGATGCTGAGTGGACTGGCACCCGCGACGTTACAGGCTCAGCTGGCGCTGGGCAGTCGTCCGCCACTCAATCTTGCGCGCTATATCAGTGAACTCTATGCCTATCCCTATGGTTGCCTGGAGCAGACCACCAGCGGCCTCTGGCCGTCACTCTATACCAGCCAGGCGCAGCTGACGGCGCTGGGCATCAAAGGCAGCAGCGATACGGCGCGGCGCGAAGCAATTGAGGTGGGTATTGATCGTCTGGCCGGAATGCAGCGCTATAACGGCGGTTTTGGCCTGTGGAGCAAAGAGAGTCCGGAAGAGTTCTGGCTGACGGCGTATGTGACCGATTTCCTGATTCGGGCCAGTGAACAGGGATACAGCGTTGCGCCCGTGGTTCTGGAGCGGGCGAATCAGCGGTTACTGCGCTACCTGCAGGATGCAAATCAGATCGACGTCTATTACAGCAGTGACGCTGCTGCGGTACGGTTCAGTGTGCAGTCTTATGCCGCACTGGTGCTGGCCCGTCAGCAGAAAGCGCCGCTGGGTATGCTGCGTGCGTTGTATGAGAAAAAAGCCAGCGCGAAAACCGGGCTGTCTAAAGTGCAGCTGGGGATTGCCCTGAAGTTAATGGGTGATGCGCCACGCGCCAGTGAACTGATTAGCGAGGGCGTGAGTTCACCTCGTCCTGCAGAGAATGTCTGGCTGGAGGATTATGGCAGTGAATTACGTGACACGGCGCTGAAGCTTAATTTGCTGATGGAGAATCAGCTGTTGCCGGATCAGCAGGACCGGCTGTTGCCTGAGCTGACACAGCAGCTTAACGGTAAGCGCTGGCTGTCGACGCAGGAAAATAATGCGCTGTTCCTGGTCGGCAAAACGCTGATGTCCTCCGCTGGCGAAAGCTGGCAAGCCACGCTGAATGGTCAGTCATCTCCGCTAAGTGGTCAGGCGACATCGGCCATTCAGTTGCCAGCTGAGCAAATCACTGGCGGCCTGAGTCTGAGCAATACCGGTAGTGGCAATCTGTACGCCCGGCTGGATGTGGTGGGGTATCCGCAGAATACGCCGCAGCCGTTCAGTAACAACCTGAATATCAGTCGCAGCTATCTGGGACTGGACGGCAAAGAGACGTCTCTCGCCGACCTGAAAAGCGGCGAGCTGGTGCTGGTGGCGCTAAAAGTGTCGGCACATGATCGCGTACCGGATGCGTTGGTGGTTGATCTGCTGCCTGCAGGTCTGGAATTAGAAAACCAGAACCTGAGTGACAGCAGCGCCAGCCTCGGCGACAGTGCGGCGGAGGTGCAGGAACTGATGGCGGACATGCAGCAGGCCAGTATCAAACACCTTGAGTTTCGTGATGATCGCTTTGTGGCAGCGGTGGATGTTGATGGCTATCGCCCGGTGACATTACTGTATCTGGCGCGAGCGGTGACACCGGGGAGCTATCTGATACCGCCGCCGCAGGTGGAATCCATGTATGTACCGCAGTGGCGTGCGCTGGGTGCGACACCATTACGGCTCAATGTTCGCTAAGGAATAGCGCCCGCGAATACGGGCGCTGTTGCTGATGAAAAGACGTTTTGTTGACATACGCTGGCTGCTGTTGCCACTGATGCTGATGATTATGCTGTTGCTGGCGGACAGGTTGTTTCCGCTGCCATTACAGCAGGTTCAGCCTGCGCGTGTGGTGGTGGCGGAAGATGGCACGCCACTCTGGCGTTTTGCCGATCGTGATGGCATCTGGCGCTAT
Source organism: Erwinia sp. V71 (assembly GCF_965644245.1). NCBI lineage: Bacteria > Pseudomonadati > Pseudomonadota > Gammaproteobacteria > Enterobacterales > Erwiniaceae > Erwinia > Erwinia sp. V71. The sequence goes on along the minus strand of NZ_CBFFRK010000064.1, from coordinate 22,692 downwards.
CCGGTGACGCCTGATGAGGTTTCGCCGTTGTACCTGCAGGCGCTGCTCACCTATGAAGATCGCTGGTTCTGGCAGCATCCAGGGGTAAACCCGCTCGCTATCCTGCGTGCTGCCTGGCAGGATATTACTGGCGGTGGGATCGTTTCCGGCGGCAGTACCCTGACAATGCAGGTCGCGCGACTGATTGATCCACAACCGCGCACGTTGTCAGGCAAGTTGCGTCAGATCTGGCGTGCGTTACAGCTGGAATGGCATCTGTCGAAAACCGAGATTCTGACGCTGTATCTCAATCGTGCGCCTTTTGGCGGCACCATTGAAGGCATTGGTGCCGCCAGCTGGACATGGCTTGGCAAAGCGCCGTCGCAGATGACACGCAGTGAAGCGGCATTGATGGCGGTACTGCCGCAGGCACCGAGCCGTTTACGGCCGGATCGCTGGCCGCAGCGCGCCCGGCTGGCACGCAATAAAGTGCTGCAGCGCATGATTGATTATCAGGTATGGCCGAAGCAGCAGGTTGAGGAGTTGTTTGCGGAGCCGGTATGGCTGGCCCCGCGTCAGATGCCTGAACTGGCACCGCTGTTATCCCGGCGACTGATTACGCTGTCCTCTGAGCAAAAAGTGACGTCGACGATCAACGCGTCACTGCAGCGGCAGCTGGAGGCGCTGGCGCTGGGCTGGAAAAATCAACTGCCACCACGCACGTCGCTGGCGTTGCTGGTGGTTGATCACACGACGATGAAAGTGCGTGGCTATCTCGGTTCTGTTGATTTAAATGACGCCAGCCGTTTTGGTCATGTTGATATGATTAGCAGCGTTCGCTCTCCGGGGTCAATTCTGAAACCTTTTGTTTATGGTCTGGCGATTGACGATGGTGTAATTCATGCAGAGTCGCTGCTGCAGGACGTACCACGCCGTTTTGGTGATTATCGCCCGGGCAACTTTGACAGTGGGTTTCATGGCCCGGTGAGCGCCAGCGAAGCACTGGCGCGGTCGCTGAATTTGCCTGCCGTGCAACTGCTGGATGCTTATGGACCAAAACGTTTTACTGCCGCTTTACGTAATGCGGGTATCAGTCTGCGTTTTCCTGCGACAGCCGAGCCTAATCTTTCGCTGGTACTGGGCGGTACAGGGACGCGTATGGATGAAGTGGCCTCGGCCTACAGTGCGCTGGCACGTCATGGCAATGTCGCCGCACTGCGCTTTATGCCCGAACAGCCACTGGTGCAGCGACCGTTGATGTCCCCGGGGGCGGCCTGGGTTATCCGTCGTATCCTCGCCGGGGAGGCACAGCCACAAGCCGATGGTGAGCGACCGGCAATGGCACCGCTGGCATGGAAAACCGGCACCAGCTATGGCTATCGTGATGCCTGGGCGATAGGTGTTGATGCGCGCTATCTGATTGGTGTCTGGGTTGGACGGCCAGACGGTACACCTGTTGCCGGGCAGTATGGTAATGCCAGCGCGGTGCCGATCTTAAACCAGTTACATCATTTGCTGATGTCATCGCCGGCGCTGCGTGGCAGTGTGTTGCCTGGCGATCCGCGTCCAGCCTCGGTCAGTGTCGCCACGATCTGCTGGCCCGGCGGGCAGCCGTTACCGCCAGGCGACAGTAACTGCCGTCAGCGTCGCCAGAGCTGGATCGTCAATGAGACCATTCCGCCGACGTTACTGGCACAGGGACAGGAAAGTCTCTCCGGTCTTCAGCTGCCCATCTGGCTGGATGACGCAGGTAAGCGTGTCGCGGCAGACTGTCGCGGCGCCCGTGCCGAAACCTTGCTGCTATGGCCACTGCCGCTGGAACCCTGGTTGCCGCACAGTGAACAGCGTGCCAGCCGATTGCCGCCGGTGAATGCACACTGCCCGCCGCTGACGCAGGGAAATGCGGTTCCTCTGATTTTAACCGGCCTGCGTGATGGTCAGATTTTACATCGCTTACCAGGCCAGCAGGCGCTGAGCGTGACGCCAGCAGTGCAGGGAGGCCAGGGATACCAGCGCTGGTGGTTCCTGAATGGCGATCCGCTGGAGAGTGAGCATGACCAGCGTACGCTACGCTTATCGCTGGAAAAACCGGGCGCATACCAGCTTACGGTGCTGGATGAGGCTGGACAGGTTGCCGCTGCGTCTTTTACTGTTGAGTGACTTGTTGCAGGCTCTGAGCAACAGTTGCGAAGGGTTTGTCGCGATGGCGATCATATTTTTTTAAGAAATTGTTGGATCTGCCATAGGCAACGGCGTGCTACACCCCTATAATCGCCGCCCGCCCTTATCTGGAAGTTAATTACCGAGGTTAACATGACTATTGAACGTACCTTTTCCATCATCAAGCCAAACGCGGTGGCAAAAAACGTTGTTGGTGCAATTTATAACCGTTTCGAAAGCGCTGGTTTCAAAATTGTTGGGGCAAAAATGCTGCACCTGACCAAAGAGCAGGCTGAAGGCTTCTACGCGGAGCACAACGGCAAGCCATTCTTTGATGGTCTGGTTGAATTTATGACCTCTGGTCCGGTAGTCGTGAGCGTGCTGGAAGGCGAAAACGCCGTGCAGCGTCACCGTGACCTGATGGGCGCAACCAACCCGGCTAACGCACTGGCAGGTACTCTGCGTGCTGATTACGCAGACAGCTTCACCGAAAACGCGACCCACGGTTCTGACTCTGCAGAGTCTGCAGCGCGCGAGATCGCTTACTTCTTCGGCGAAGGCGAAATCTGCCCACGCACCCGTTAATTGGTGCCTGCGGGATAGCAACAGGTAAGCACTGTTTACAAATTTATTTGTTCCGGACCGCTGTCCGCCTGGCATCCCGCAAAAGATGTTTGTACAATAATGCGCCCCTGATGAGCATGGCTCAGCGGGGGCGTTTCTTTATCATAAACTTATTATCAATCCCCAACGCCATAACGTGTAATAACGAGGCGAGAGAAAATTATGTCTGAACTTATTGTGACGCCGTCGTCCGCATCTCCTGTAGTTGTTGAACCAAAAGCAAAAATCAATCTGCTGGATCTTAATCGTCAGCAAATGCGTGAATTTTTTGCCTCTATTGGCGAGAAACCTTTCCGCGCCGATCAGGTAATGAAGTGGATTTACCACTACTGCAGCGATGATTTCGATCAGATGACGGATATCAACAAGGTGCTGCGCAATAAGCTGAAAGAGCTGACCGAAATTCGTGCGCCGGAAGTGGCAGAAGAAATGCGTTCCGCAGATGGTACCATCAAGTGGGCGATTCGCGTCGGTGGCCAGCTGGTGGAAACTGTCTATATTCCGGAAAATGACCGTGCGACACTCTGCGTTTCCTCTCAGGTGGGTTGTGCGCTGGAGTGTAAATTCTGCTCCACCGCCCAGCAGGGCTTTAACCGCAACCTGCGTGTTTCAGAAATTATTGGTCAGGTATGGCGTGCAGCGAAAATTATCGGCGCAGCGCGCGTAACGGGCCAGCGACCGATCACCAACGTGGTAATGATGGGGATGGGCGAGCCGCTGCTGAACCTGACCAACGTAGTTCCAGCGATGGAAATCATGCTGGATGATTTCGGTTTCGGTCTGTCCAAGCGTCGCGTAACGCTCTCCACTTCAGGCGTGGTGCCTGCGCTGGATAAGCTCGGCGATATGATTGACGTGGCGCTGGCGATCTCGCTGCACGCGTCCAATGATCGGGTGCGTGATGACATTGTGCCGATCAACAAAAAGTACAACATCGCCACATTCCTCGATGCTGTGCGTCGTTACATTGGCAAATCCAACGCCAACCAGGGACGCGTCACTATCGAGTATGTGATGCTGGATCATATCAACGACAGCACCGATGATGCCCATGAGCTGGCGGAACTGCTGAAAGATACGCCGTGCAAAATTAACCTGATCCCATGGAACCCCTTCCCTGGTGCGCCTTATGGCCGCAGCTCCAACAGCCGTATTGACCGTTTCTGCAAGGTGTTGATGGGGTATGGTTTTACCACCATTGTGCGTAAAACCCGTGGTGATGATATTGATGCAGCCTGCGGTCAGTTAGCCGGTGATGTTATCGACCGTACTAAGCGTACCCTGCGTAAAAAAATGGCAGGTGAAGAAATTTCTGTGAAAGCACTCTGAAAGCAGAAAATTTAGCGTGTTATCAGCCAGTTTCCGCTGTGGTGCTGGCTGTGTTTGGAGTACAGTATTCGCAAAATTATTCTGGTTGTCGCCAGGCGGGTACTTCTGCAAACAGCAGTGGTCTGAAAGATAACGGGAATTCATAACATCAGGACGAGGTTATGTATGGGTAAAGGACTACAATGCGTAGTGTTGAGTGTTTTTCTTGTAAGCGGTTGTGTCAACAATCATGTAACAAAGGCCTCAGCACAAACGCGCCTGCAGCTCGGTTTAGAGTATCTCGCCCGCGGCGATATTGCCGCTGCACAGCGTAATCTGGCACGGGCAGAGGGGGTTTTAGCTCAGGATTATCGTCTGCAACTGGCAATGGCGCGCCTTTATCAGATGACAGGCGATAACCATTCTGCTCAGGTGCGCTATGATCGGGCATTAACATTGGCGCCGTTAAATAGTTATGTACTTAACAATTACGGTGCGTTTGTCTGTGGTTTAGGGCAGTATGATGCGGCGCAACAACAGTTTAGTGTGGCGCAAACCCTGAGCCAGCCCGGTGCCAGGGCGGATGCCCAGGAAAACGCCGGATATTGTTTCCTGAACGCAGGTAAATTTGTTCAGGCAAGGCAGTCATTGTCCCAGGCCGTGCAGGCTGACGGGCACAAAGGGATGTCCTTGCTGGCGGAAGCTGAAAAGCGATTGGGTAGAGGAGAGCGTGCTCAGGCGCGACTCCTGTTAGAAGTATATCAGCACAGTCTGCCTGCTTCGGCAGAGAGCCTGTGGTTAGAGATTCGTTTCGCCGCGCTGGAGCAGCGTGCCGCTGATGTAGAACGTTTAGGCACGCAACTGGCGCGAAATTTTCCACAATCGACAGAGCACCAGCATTTTTTAGCTAATGAATACTGAAGCCACTCAAGAAAATTCTGCAGTACTTTCCACAGGCGAACGCCTGCGTGGTGCCCGTGAGAAAATGGGTCTGACTCAACAGAACGTTGCTGAACGTCTCTGTCTCAAGTTGTCTACGGTGCGTGATCTCGAAGACGATAAATCTCCCAGCGATCTCGCCTCGACATTCTTGCGTGGTTATATCCGCTCTTATGCCCGACTGGTGCATGTGCCGGAAGAAGAGCTGTTGCCGATGCTGGCGAAGCAGGCGCCGGTTCGTTCAACCAAAATTGAACCGATGCAGAGTTTCTCGCTGGGCAAACGCCGTAAAAAGCGTGATGGCTGGCTGATGAGTTTTACCTGGCTGGTGCTGTTTGTGGTGGTAGGCCTGACAGGCGCCTGGTGGTGGCAAAACCATAAGGCCGCGCAGGCTGATCTGGTGTCGATGGCCGATCAGAATACCAGCGCTGACGGTGATAATGCTCAGTCGATCCCGCTCGACGGCGCGGCAGCAACTGATCCGGCGGCGGATACCTCCACGGCGGTAGACAACAGCAACGCCGTATCAGGTAATACTGCTCCTGCGAATGATGCTGCGGCAAATACCGCGACCAGTTCCGCTCCGGTGGCAACAGCGCCGGTGCAGAACAACACCGCAGCAGCCACGACCAACGCTAATCCGGTGGTTTCACCGAGCCAGGCACCGATCGATAACCACGCCGTCACCAGCCAGCCAGCAAATAGTCAGCTGCCTGTTGCCAGTGCGGATGTGGCAGCGCCAGCGGTCGATCCTAACGCGGTTATCATGGATTTTAACGCCGACTGCTGGCTGGAAGTGACCGACTCCGCGGGCAAAAAACTGTTCAGCGGTATGCAACGCAGTGGTGGTAAACTCAGTCTTGCTGGCACCGCGCCATATCGTCTGAAAATCGGTGCGCCAGCCGCAGTACAGATTCAGTATCAGGGCCAGCCTGTGGATCTGAGTCGTTTTGTCCGTAGCAACCAGGTTGCTCGCCTGACGTTGGGTGCGCAATAACGCATCTTCTGGCACGAGCGATTGTGGAGTAAAGAATATGCACAATGAAGCACCCATTATCCGTCGCAAATCGAAACGCATTTACGTCGGCAAGGTGCCTGTGGGCGACGGCGCGCCAATCGCCGTGCAGTCCATGACCAACACGCGCACCACTGATGTCGCGGCGACGGTCAATCAAATCAAAGCACTGGAACGCGTTGGCGTGGATATCGTACGCGTTTCGGTGCCGACCATGGATGCCGCTGAAGCATTCAAACTGATCAAACAACAAGTTAACGTCCCGCTGGTGGCCGATATCCATTTCGACTACCGCATTGCGCTGAAAGTCGCCGAATATGGCGTTGATTGTCTGCGTATTAACCCGGGTAATATTGGTAACAACGAGCGTATTCGCCAGGTGGTGGATTGCGCGCGCGACCACAATATTCCGATCCGTATCGGCGTTAACGCCGGTTCGCTGGAAAAAGATCTGCAGGAAAAATATGGCGAGCCAACGCCGCAGGCGTTGCTGGAATCAGCAATGCGCCATGTTGATCACCTCGATCGCCTCAATTTTGACCAGTTCAAAGTTAGCGTTAAAGCGTCTGATGTGTTCCTGGCGGTGGAGTCTTACCGTCTGCTGGCAAAACAGATCGAGCAGCCGTTGCACCTCGGTATTACCGAAGCGGGCGGCGCGCGTGCCGGTGCGGTAAAATCCGCGATTGGCCTCGGCTTACTGCTGGCGGAAGGCATCGGTGATACCCTGCGTATCTCGCTGGCGGCCGATCCGGTAGAAGAAGTGAAAGTCGGCTTTGATATTCTGAAATCCCTGCGTATCCGCTCGCGTGGCATTAACTTTATTGCCTGTCCAACCTGTTCCCGCCAGGAATTTGATGTGATTGGCACCGTTAACGCGCTGGAGCAGCGGCTGGAAGACATCATTACGCCGATGGACGTGTCGATTATCGGCTGTGTGGTGAACGGCCCGGGCGAGGCGCTGGTGTCGACGCTGGGCGTGACCGGCAGTAACAAAAAGAGCGGCTTCTACGAAGATGGCGTGCGTCTGCGCGAGCGTCTGGACAACGACGATATGATCGATCAGCTGGAAGCGCGTATTCGCGCCAAAGCCTCGATGCTCGATGAGAGTCGTCGTATCGACGTCCAGCAGGTGGAAAAGTAGTCGTTAATCGTCAGCGCAGCGTTAAAGATTAAAGCTGGGATATGTAGAACCTGTTCGGCGGCCCCCTCATGGGGTAAGATGCCGGTCAGGTTCTTTTTTGTATTTAAGCTGCTGAATTTATGTTCAGTGGTTCATGGTGAGAGATAATAGTGGCAAAGAATATTCAAGCTATTCGTGGCATGAACGATTATCTGCCTGCTGACACAGTGGTCTGGCAGCGTATTGAGGGCATCCTGAAACAGGTGCTGGCCGGTTATGGTTACAGCGAAATTCGTTTGCCGATTGTAGAGCAGACCCCGTTATTCAAACGCGCTATCGGTGAAGTCACCGACGTGGTGGAAAAAGAGATGTATACCTTCGAGGATCGCAATGGTGAAAGCCTGACGCTGCGTCCTGAAGGCACCGCGGGTTGCGTTCGCGCCGGTATCGAACATGGTCTGCTGTACAATCAGGAACAGCGTATGTGGTACATCGGGCCGATGTTCCGCTACGAGCGTCCGCAGAAAGGACGTTATCGCCAGTTCCATCAGCTGGGTGCAGAAGTGTTTGGTCTGCAGGGGCCGGATATCGATGCCGAGCTGATCCTGCTGACCGCACGCTGGTGGAAAGCGCTGGGTATTGCTGATCACGTGACGCTGGAGCTGAACTCCATTGGTTCACTTGACGCGCGCGCCAGCTACCGTGAGGCGCTGGTCGCCTTCCTCGAGCAGCATAAAGAGGTGCTGGACGAAGACTGCAAACGTCGCATGTACACTAACCCGTTACGTGTCCTGGACAGCAAAAACCCGGACGTGCAGACGCTGCTGAATGATGCGCCACAGCTGGGCGATTACCTGGATGACGAGTCACGCGAGCATTTTGCCGGTCTGTGCGCCATCCTGGATGATGCCGGAATTAAGTACCGCGTTAACCAGCGTCTGGTGCGCGGCCTTGATTACTATAACCGCACGGTATTTGAGTGGGTCACCACCAGCCTGGGTGCACAGGGTACGGTATGTGCCGGTGGCCGTTATGATGGTCTGGTCGAGCAACTGGGTGGCCGTGCCACGCCAGCCGTGGGTTTCGCCATGGGACTGGAGCGTTTAGTGCTGCTGGTTCAGGCAGTTAATCCGGAATTTGAACCGACGCGCATTGTTGATGTCTATGTTATCGCTTCGGGTCAGGGCGTGCAGTCCGCCGCGATGATTGTGGCGGAAAAACTGCGTGACGCGCTGCCGGAGCTGAAGCTGATGACGAACTACGGCGGTGTCAACTTTAAGAAACAGTTTGCCCGCGCTGACAAGTGGGGCGCGCGTGTCGCCCTGGTCGTGGGTGAAGATGAAGTGAAAGCGGGTCAGGTGGTGATCAAAGATCTGCGCACCGGTGAGCAGCAAACACTGGCGCAGGGCGATGCGCCTGCCGCGCTGTCAGCGCTGTTGAAGTAACAGCGGACACAAGTTAAGGAGAAGGATTGCGTGGAAGTCTATAGCAACGAGAACGAGCAGGTTGATGCACTCCGTCGTTTCTTTGCCAGTAACGGCAAAGCGCTGGTGGTTGGCGTCGTTTTAGGCGTGGGTGCGCTGGCAGGCTGGCGTTTCTGGAGCAACCATCAGGATGGCAGCGCCAGAGAGACTTCTGCCGCTTATCAGCAGGTGACCAGCGCGCTGGATGCCAGCAAGCCGAATACGCTGGACGCGGTGAGTCAGTTTGCCAGCCAAAACAGCAATACCTATGGCGCACTGGCGGCGCTGGATCTGGCGAAACAGTATGTGGAGCAGAACCAGCTGGATAAAGCCGCTGCACAGCTGCAAACCGGTCTTAAAGCGACTCAGGATGCCAATCTGCTGGCGGTACTGAATCTGCGTCTGGCGCGTGTCCAGCTGCAGCAGAAACAGGCCGATGAAGCGATTAAAACTCTCGACGCTGTGAAAGGCGAAGGCTGGACTGCCATTGTCGCCGATATCCGTGGCGAAGCGCTGCTGAGCAAAGGCGACGCGCAGGGTGCACGTGAAGCGTGGAGTAAGGGGATTGCCTCCGAAGCGTCTCCTGCGCTGAAAGAAATGATGCAGATGAAGATGAATAACTTAGGTTAAGCCATTCAAGAGAGAGCGCATGGAATTACGTAAATACCTGCTGCCCGTGCTGATTTCAGCAACGTTACTCAGCGGTTGCTCGCTGTTCAGCGGCGAAGAAGATGTAGTAAAAATGGCCCCGTTGCCACAGGTGCAGAACCAGTTTGAACCGACAAAAGTATGGAGTACGTCGGTCGGTGATGGCATTGGCGACTTCTATTCTAATCTGCACCCGGCCTGGCAGGATGGTACTGTGTTCGCGGCGGACCGCTACGGTATCGTAAAAGCGCTGGATGCTGCGGATGGTAAAGAGAAGTGGAAAGTGGACCTGGCAGAAAAAACCGGTTTCTTCTCCAGTAACCGTCCGGCACTGCTGTCGGGTGGCATCACCGCCAGTGGTGAACATATTTATATCGGCAGTGAACGTGCGCAGGTGTTTGCCCTGAACAGCGCAGACGGCACGATTGCCTGGCAGACCAAAGTGGCTGGCGAAGCGGTATCACGTCCGGTCGTCAGTGACGGTTTAGTGCTGATCCACACCAGCAACGGTATGCTGCAGGGCCTGGATCAGGCCAGCGGCGCGATCAAATGGTCAGTGAATCTCGATATGCCAGCGCTGTCGCTGCGTGGTGAATCCGCGCCGACAACGGCGTTTGGTGCCGCGATTGTCGGTGGCGACAATGGCCGTGTCAGTGCGGTGATCCTGAATCAGGGTCAGCTGATCTGGCAGCAACGTATTTCTCAGCCAAGCGGTGCGACGGAAATCGATCGCCTGAGCGACGTGGATACCACGCCGGTAGTGGTGAATGGCGTGGTGTACGCGCTGGCCTACAATGGCAACCTGACCGCGCTGGATCTGCGTTCTGGCCAGGTGATGTGGAAACGTGAAATTGGTTCCGTGCGTGATCTGATCGTCGATGGTGGCCGCATTTATCTGGTGGATCAGGATGATCGCGTGATTGCCCTGAGCACCGAAGGTGGCGTATCGATCTGGCGTCAGAGCGATCTGCTGCACCGCAACCTGACCTCACCTGTGCTGTATAACGGCTATATCGTGGTCGGTGACAGCGAAGGCTATCTGCACTGGATTAACACCCAGGATGGCCGTTTCGTTGCTCAGCATAAAGTGGACAGCTCCGGTCTGCTGACTGAGCCGGTTGTCGCCAGCGACAAGCTGCTGATCCAGGCGAAAGACGGCGAGGTTTACGCGTTTACGCGTTAATAATTGTCGCGTAAAGCGGTTGTCAGACGGCTCCTGATTTATCAGGGGCCGTTTCGTTTTTTAACGGGCGTGGTATCCTTAGCGCCTTCACCCTGACCATGAACGGTATAACGGTTTATAATCATCCATCAGGTCAGGCGTTTAATTTGAGTTATGAGGCTTTATTATGGTACCTGTGGTCGCGCTGGTTGGGCGTCCCAATGTGGGCAAATCCACCCTGTTTAACCGTTTAACGCGTACTCGTGATGCGCTGGTGGCGGATTTCCCCGGTCTGACTCGCGATCGCAAGTACGGCCGTGCCGAAGTAGAAGGGCGCGAATTTATTGTTATCGATACCGGCGGTATTGATGGCGATGAAGAGGGCGTGGAAACCCGTATGGCGCAGCAGTCGCTGATGGCGATTGAAGAAGCCGATGTGGTGCTGTTTATGGTTGATGCGCGCGCGGGTCTGATGCCTGCTGATATCGCCATCGCCAAACATCTGCGTTCCCGTCAGAAAGCCACTTTCCTGGTGGCGAACAAAACGGACGGTATTGATGCCGATTCCGCTGTCGGTGATTTCTTCTCTCTTGGTTTAGGCGATATCTACCCGATTGCCGCTTCTCATGGTCGCGGTGTGCTCAGCTTGCTGGAGACGGCGCTGCTGCCGTGGATGGAACAGGTTGAACCGACGAAAGAGCTGACGGAAGAAGAAGAGAACGAAGCGTACTGGGCGGCGCTGGCGGCAGAAGAACGCGGCGAAGACCCTGATGCAGAACAAGAGGAAGAAGAGGACGATTTCGAGCCCCGCACATTGCCGATCAAGCTGGCGATTGTGGGACGTCCTAACGTCGGTAAGTCAACACTGACTAACCGTATTCTCGGCGAAGAACGTGTAGTGGTGTATGACATGCCAGGCACCACGCGTGACAGTATCTATATCCCGATGGAGCGTGACGAGCGCGAATATATCCTGATTGATACTGCCGGGGTACGTAAGCGCGGTAAAATCACTGATACGGTCGAGAAATTCTCCGTCATCAAAACCCTGCAGGCGATTGAAGACGCCAACGTGGTGATGCTGGTGATCGATGCCCGTGAAGGTATCTCCGATCAGGATCTGTCGCTGCTCGGCTTTATCCTCAATAGTGGGCGCTCACTGGTGATTGTGGTCAACAAGTGGGATGGCCTGTCGCAGGAAGTGAAAGATGAAGTGAAAGAGACGCTGGATTTCCGTCTTGGCTTTATCGATTTCGCCCGCGTGCACTTTATTTCTGCGCTGCATGGCAGCGGTGTGGGTAACCTGTTTGAGTCAGTGACTGAAGCCTATGACTGCTCAACGCGCCGTGTAAACACCTCGATGCTGACGCGTATTATGAATATGGCAGCAGATGACCATCAGCCACCACTGGTGCGCGGCCGTCGTGTGAAGCTGAAATATGCCCATGCTGGTGGTTATAACCCGCCGATTGTGGTGATCCACGGTAACCAGGTCAAAGATCTGCCGGATTCCTACAAGCGTTATCTGATGAACTATTTCCGTCGTTCACTTGAAGTGATGGGCACGCCGATTCGCATTCAGTTCAAAGAGGGTGAGAACCCATTTGCGGGCAAACGTAACCTGCTGACGCCAAACCAGCAGCGCAAACGTAAGCGTCTGATGGCGCACCTGAAAAAGAATAAGCGTTAATCTGCAACGAGGGCCATCTGGCCCTCGTTTGTTTTCTTCAGGAGATAAGATGAGCCAGCACTGTCCTGCCTGTCAGCAACCCCTTAGCGCCACTGACAGCGGTTTTCATTGTCCATCATGCGCGCGTGATTATGACGCTGAGGCGCGCTGTCCTGACTGCCAGCAACCGTTACAGGTTCTGAAAGCCTGTGGCGCGGTCGACTATTTCTGCCAGCACGGTCACGGCCTCATCTCGAAAAAACGTGTGCAGTTTGCGCCGCTCTCTCCGTAGCTGAATCATTTACTGGTTGCACGGACCACGCTAATCCCTTTTTGCGCGAACTGGCTGAGCAGCTCAGGACTGGCTTCCTGCTCAACCACAATGGCGTTTGCCACCGTGATCTCACCAATCGTATATTGTGATGCGGCATTCAGCTTATCGCTGGAGGCAAGCACCACCACTTCCGCAGCCCGCGCCGCCAGTGCTCGCTTGATATAAGCCTCTTCCAGATCGCCGGTACTGAGACCCGCAGTCAGATGGACACCCGTTACACCCATAAAATAGATATCGGCATTGATATGGGAAATTGCCTCAACGGCGGCGGCGCCGACGGAGACGATCGAGTGTTTATAAAGCCGCCCGCCAATAATGATCACCTCAATCAGCGGATGATCCACCAGTCCCATCGCGACGCTGGGGCTGTGGGTGACCACGGTGGCGGCGAGGCTTTTGGGGATACATTTCACCAGCTCTGCTGACATGGTACCGCCATCAATGATCACCACCTGCCCTGACGCAATCATCTCTGCTGCCGCTTTTGCGATTGCACGTTTCGGCGCGATCTCGATCTGGCTTCTTTCCGAAAACGTCACCACTGCAGTTGAAGCTGGCAGAGCACCGCCATGTACCCGCTGCAGTAAACCTTCGCTGGCCATTTCACGCAAATCGCGGCGGATGGTGTCTTCAGAAACTTCAAAGAAATCACTGAGTTGTTTTGCCAGCACCTGACCTTCACTGGCCAGCTTCTCCATAATGATTTTCTTACGCTGCGAAGTGAGCATGACGTTCTTTTACCTCTTTCTGTGCGGCAAGTTGTTCTGCACGAATATCCTTGACTATGCACGAATTTGCACGATATTGTCAATTCTCTTAAGCAGGAGATGATTATGACAGCAACGAAAGACAGAGTGCGCGTTATTGATTCCATCATATTGTCAGACGACTGGTATGTATTAAAAAAGACCACGTTTGATTTTTTACGTCGCGATAGCGTATGGCAACGGCAGAGTCGTGAAACCTACGATCGCGGTGACGGAGCGACAATCCTGTTAATTAATAAAACCACGCAATGTGTATTGCTGACGCGCCAGTTCCGTTTTCCGGTATTTGTTAATGGTCATGATGGCATGCTTATTGAGGCGGCGGCAGGATTACTGGATAACCAGTCACCGGAAGAGCGGATTAAAGCTGAGGCCGAAGAAGAGACCGGGTATCGGGTTCAGCAGGTCAGAAAACTTTTCCACGCGTATATGAGCCCTGGCTCTGTCACCGAAAAAATACATTTTTTCCTCGGTGAATATCAGGCAGAGAACCGTGTGAGTACGGGGGGCGGAATTGCCGAAGAGGGTGAAGATGTCGAGGTGGTCGAAATGGCTTTTTCTGCGGTGCTGAAAGCCATTGATGAAGGCATTATCGTCGATGCCAAAACCATTATGCTGCTGCAATATGTCGCGATACATCAGTTGATGACGGAGACAACCGTATGAATGCAAGAAAGATTCTTATTGCCGGTCCTTATCGTGGTGGTACGGGCGGCGATCCGCGGCTGATTGCTAAAAACCTGCAACGGCTTGAAGAGATGGCATTGCAGGTTTATCAGCGTGGACACCTGCCGCTTATTGGTGAGTGGGTCGCTTTACCGCTGGCAAAGGCGGCGGGATCACAACCGCTGGGTGATGAAATTAGTGACGCGTATATGTATCCTGTGGCGCATCGCTTAATTGAGCACTGTGATGCGATATTGCGTATTCCCGGGGAATCCACTGGCGCAGATAATGACGTCAGAGTGGCGCAGCAACATGGCATCGCGGTTTATTATCATCTCGATGAGATCGAGAATATTCACGCCGCCAGACCGCAGCCATAGCAGCGTATTATTCCCCGTCCCGCCAGAGCCTCTCCAGCTCTGGCGGCGCGGCGTTCTCGGAGATTAGCATAATAATATCGCCACTTTCCTGACGCGTAACGTAGCTGATTTGAATGCGGTAATAGCGCTGGTCGCCACGTCCGGCAGGGCAGGCAGGCCCCGGCGGTTCGCCCTGTGCCAGCGCCTTGCGCAGAATATTGCAGACATGTTCGCGCTGCGGATCAGCTAACTGCGCCAGCGCGATACGGCGCAATCCCGCCAGTTTGGGAATAAATGCCAGCCCGCCTTCGCGCGCCAGCTCAATGACGGCATCGTCACTTAATTCCGGTAACGGGTTCATGATAAAACGCCCACCTGCTGCCAGGCTTTCTCAATCGCTTTGCTGACTGTCTGATCAAAACGCTGCTGTGCATGGCGCACCGTAAACTGCGCGAAGGTAGCGAAATCGGCATCCTGCGGCAGCGTTTTATCACACAAAGCATCGTACCAGGCATGACCAGCGCGCTCCCAGGCGTGGCCGCCGAGTGCTTTCGCTGCAAGGTAAAACGCACGATTGGGAATGCCCGAATTGATATGCACGCCACCATTATCTTCGCGGGTTTCGACGTATTCCCGCATATGGGCGGGTTGCGGGTCTTTACCCAGCATCGGATCGTTGTAAGCACTACCGGGCTCGGACATGGAACGCAGGCCAGTGCCACTGATGCCTGCTGCGAGTAAACCTTCACCGATAATCCAGTCGGCCTGGTCGGCGCTCTGTTGCAGATGGAACTGTTTCACCATCGCACCGAAAACATCAGATAGGGACTCATTCAGTGCTCCTGCCTGCTGGAAATAAATCAGTCCCGCTTCGCTCTCGGTCACGCCGTGCGCCAGCTCGTGGGCCACCACATCGATGGCGATGGTGAAACGGTTAAAAATTTCGCCATCACCGTCACCAAATACCATCTGCTGGCCGTTCCAGAAGGCATTCTGATATTCCTTGCCGTAATGCACCGTACCGAGCAGGCTGAGGCCCTGATTGTCCAGAGAGTTACGCTGAAACACCTGCCAGAAAAACGCATACGTCACACCAAGGTACTCCCAGGCTTCTGTCGCCGCGATGTCATGAGTCGCAGGGCCATCTTCGCTGCGCACCAGCATGCCGGGCAGACTCTGCTTGTGTTGCGCATCATAGATTTCGCGGTCAACGTGTCCGGCGCGGGCTTTCTGCGGCGCGACTGACTTTTGCCAGTTTTCCGCCATCAGTGTTTGTACATGGCTCAGGGTATGGCGGGCGAAGTTCTGCTGCTGTTCGGAACCGTGGTCGATAATATTACGCAGGATATACGGCGGGATAACGGCATTAGACATGGCTTACTCCCTTGCGAAAGATAAGTGTCCATAAAGTATAATGCCTGTCGCACAGGGCGAACGGTTTTATTTCGCCCGCGATTTTTTTAATGCAGTAATTTCAGTCACCTGACTTTGCACCCAGCCGTCATCAAGGCGGGTTTTCAGAACATCCCCAGGCTGGAGCTGACGGGTTTTCTTCACCACCTTGCCATCAGCAGCGGTGGTGACGCTAAAACCACGTGCCAGCGTCGCCAGCGGGCTGACGCCTTCCAGCCGTGCCGCCAGCTCACCAAACTGCTGTTTATCGCGGCTGAGCTGGTTCTGCAGGCTTTGCTGCAGGCGATACTGCCACTGCTGCAGGGTTTGCTGCGCACGGTGAATGCGTCCCTGCGGCTGCTGTGCCGCCAGACGCTGTTCTGCGCGTTCCTGCTGACGCGATGCCTGGCGCAGACGCAGCTGGATAGCATCATCCAGCCGGCGTTGCAGCTTAAACAGTGAGGTTTGCTGACGGGCCAGCCGCAGCTGCGGATGCTGCTGTTGCAGACGATGATGCAGCCGGGTAAAAAGACGTTGCTGCTGCGCCAGATAGTAATCCATGGCCATTTCCAGCCGCTGCTGCTGCGACTGCAACTGACGCAGGCGTTCAATCTGATTGCGGCTGACCAGCTCTGCTGCTGCCGATGGCGTTGGCGCACGCAGGTCAGCAACAAAATCGGCGATGGTGACATCAACCTCGTGACCCACTGCACTCACCACCGGAATCCGGCTGGCAAAAATGGCGCGTGCCACGCGTTCGTCGTTAAAACTCCATAAATCTTCCAGCGAGCCACCGCCACGGCCGACAATCAGCACATCACACTCATTGCGCAGGTTCGCCAGTTCAATGGCGCGTACAATGCGCTCAGGCGCTTCAACGCCCTGTACCGGCGTCGGGTAGACGACTACGGGTAGCGAAGGATCGCGACGATGCAAAATTCGCAGTACGTCATGCAGTGCGGCGCCAGTGGCGGAGGTGATCACCCCAACCTGGCGTGCCGGGTCGGGCAGCGGTTTTTTATATTGCTGATCGAATAACCCTTCTGCTGCCAGCTGTTGTTTCAGCTGCTCAAATTGCTGCTGCAACAGGCCATCTCCGGCAGGCTGCATGCTTTCGGCAATCAGCTGGTAGTCACCGCGTGGCTCGTACAAAGTGATGGTGGCGCGCACCAGCACCTGCTGACCATTTTGTGGCCGGAAGGTGACACGGCGGTTGCTGTTGCGAAACATCGCGCAGCGTACCTGGGCGCTGGCATCTTTCAGCGTGAAGTACCAGTGACCGGAAGAGGGCTGGGAAAAATTCGAGATCTCCGCACTGAGCCAGACCTGGCCCATCTCCATCTCCAGCAACTGACGCACTGTGGTGTTGAGGCGGCTGACAGTAAAAATATTTGCAGATGGCGGTAGCGACATGTGACCAAGATCAAATATTAAATCAGAGGGTTAATTAGTCGATACTACATGGCTGATACAGGGGATCAAGTATTTTTCTTAAAAAATGCTGGAGGCAATCGATTACGGCCTGTATAATGCCGCGGCAATATTTTATCTGTTCTCATTCACCCCCAGGTTGAGATATTGCCATGCTAAGAATCGCGAAAGAAGCACTCACATTTGACGACGTATTACTCGTTCCAGCCCACTCCACTGTTCTGCCAAACACTGCAGATCTCAGTACTCAGCTGACAAAATCCATCCGTCTGAACATTCCAATGCTGTCCGCTGCTATGGACACCGTCACCGAAGCGGGCCTGGCGATTGCGCTGGCTCAGGAAGGCGGTCTGGGCTTTATTCACAAGAATATGTCCATCGAGCGCCAGGCGGAAGAAGTTCGCAAGGTGAAAAAACATGAGAGCGGCGTGGTCACCGATCCACAGACTGTGCTGCCAACCACCTCTCTGCGCGAAGTGCGCGAACTGACCGAACGTAACGGCTTTGCCGGTTATCCGGTGGTGAATGGCGAAAACGAACTGGTGGGTATCATTACCGGCCGTGACGTGCGCTTTGTCACTGATCTGAACCAGCCTGTTTCTGCGGTAATGACGCCGAAAGAGCGCCTGGTTACCGTGAAAGAAGGTGAAGCACGCGAAGTGGTTCTGCAGAAAATGCACGAAAAGCGTGTCGAAAAAGCGCTGGTTGTGGATGACAGTTTCCACCTGCTGGGCATGATCACCGTTAAAGATTTCCAGAAAGCTGAGCGTAAACCTAACGCCTGTAAAGATGAGCATGGCCGTCTGCGTGTTGGCGCGGCAGTGGGTGCTGGCGCGGGCAACGAAGAGCGTGTTGATGCGCTGGTAGCGGCAGGTGTTGACGTACTGCTGATTGACTCCTCACACGGCCACTCTGAAGGCGTGCTGCAGCGTATCCGCGAAACCCGGGCGAAATATCCTGAACTGCAAATCGTGGGCGGCAACGTTGCGACTGGCGCTGGTGCACTGGCACTGGTGGAAGCCGGTGTGAGCGCAGTGAAAGTGGGTATCGGCCCAGGTTCTATCTGTACTACCCGTATCGTCACCGGTGTGGGTGTGCCGCAGATCACGGCAGTGGCAGATGCAGTTGCCGCACTGGAAGGCACTGGTATTCCGGTTATCGCTGACGGCGGTATCCGTTTCTCCGGTGATATCGCGAAAGCGATTGCTGCAGGTGCATCCTGCGTGATGGTCGGTTCTATGCTGGCAGGTACTGAAGAGTCTCCAGGTGAAATCGAACTCTATCAGGGCCGCTCATTCAAATCTTACCGTGGTATGGGTTCCCTGGGCGCGATGTCCAAAGGCTCTTCTGACCGCTACTTCCAGACCGATAACGCCGCTGACAAACTGGTGCCGGAAGGTATCGAAGGTCGCGTTGCCTATAAAGGCCGTCTGAAAGAGATCGTGCATCAGCAAATGGGTGGCCTGCGCTCCTGTATGGGCCTGACCGGTTGTGGTACTATTGAAGCCCTGCGCACCAAAGCGGAATTTGTTCGCATCAGCGGAGCCGGTATCTCTGAAAGTCACGTGCATGATGTGACCATCACCAAAGAGTCGCCAAACTACCGTATGGGCTCATAAGCGCCTTAGATTCACCGCCCGGCATCCGCCGGGCGATTTTATTATCAGTTAACCATCGCCCTGGAATAGCCTCAATGACGACGGAAAATATCCATAAACATCGCATTCTGATCCTCGATTTCGGTTCTCAATATACTCAGCTGGTGGCACGTCGTGTGCGTGAACTGGGTGTGTACTGTGAACTCTGGGCGTGGGACGTGACCGAAGCGCAAATTCGCGAATTTAACCCAAGCGGGATCATCCTCTCCGGTGGCCCGGAAAGCACCACCGAGCAGAACAGCCCGCGTGCGCCGGAATATGTGTTCAATGCAGGTGTGCCGGTACTGGGCGTGTGCTACGGCATGCAGACCATGGCAATGCAGCTGGGCGGCAAGGTGGAAAGCTCCACTGAGCGTGAATTCGGTTATGCACAGGTGGAAGTGAAGACTGCCAGCGCGCTGATCCGCGATATCGAAGATGCCATCAGCGATGCCGGTAAACCACTGCTGGACGTATGGATGAGCCACGGCGATAAAGTGACCGCTATCCCGGCTGATTTCGTCACCGTCGCCAGCACCGAAACCTGTCCGTTCGCCATTATGGCCAACGAAGAGAAGCGTTTCTACGGCGTGCAGTTCCACCCGGAAGTGACACACACCCGTCAGGGTCTGCGTATGCTGGAGCGTTTTGTGCTCGACATCTGTCAGTGTGAAGTCCTGTGGACGCCAGCGAAAATTATCGAAGATGCTGTTGAGCGTCTGCGTGTGCAGGTTGGCGAAGATAAAGTCATTCTCGGCCTGTCCGGTGGTGTTGACTCGTCTGTTACCGCGATGCTGCTGCACCGCGCGATTGGCGACCGCCTGACCTGTGTGTTTGTTGATAACGGTCTGCTGCGTCTGAACGAAGCACAGCAGGTGATGGAGATGTTTGGCGACCATTTCGGCCTGAACATTGTCCACGTTGAAGCGGAAGCGCGTTTCCTCGACGCCCTGGCGGGTATCGACGAGCCGGAAGCTAAGCGTAAGACCATTGGCCGCGTGTTTGTTGAAGTGTTCGATGAAGAAGCACTGAAACTGACTGACGTGAAATGGCTGGCGCAGGGCACCATCTATCCTGATGTGATCGAGTCCGCGGCCTCTGCGACCGGTAAAGCGCATGTGATCAAATCACACCACAACGTCGGTGGCCTGCCGAAAGAGATGAAGATGGGCCTGGTTGAGCCGCTGAAAGAGCTGTTCAAAGACGAAGTGCGTAAGATTGGTCTGGAGCTGGGTCTGCCACACAGTATGTTGTTCCGTCATCCGTTCCCAGGCCCAGGCCTTGGCGTGCGTGTGCTGGGCGAAGTGAAGAAAGAGTATTGCGACCTGCTGCGTCGTGCCGATGCTATCTTCATTGAAGAGCTGCATAAAGCGGATCTCTACAACAAAGTCAGCCAGGCGTTTACCGTGTTCCTGCCGGTACGCTCTGTCGGCGTGATGGGCGATGGCCGTAAGTATGACTGGGTTGTGTCACTGCGTGCGGTGGAAACCATCGACTTTATGACCGCGCACTGGGCGCACCTGCCATATGATTTCCTGGGCCGTGTGTCTAACCGTATTATCAATGAAATCAACGGCATTTCCCGTGTGGTTTATGATATCTCCGGTAAGCCGCCAGCGACGATTGAGTGGGAATAACCTGAAGGTTACCTGCCAGCAATAGTAAAAAAGCCTCTGTGAATACAGAGGCTTTTTTTATGACGAAGACTGACGATTTTCCACTCAAACAGGCAAAACCTACTTCCCGCCCGCCATATCAATAAAGCTGCCCGTCACATACGAGGCTTCTTCTGACAGCAGCCACGCGATGGCCTGTGCCACTTCCTCTGGCTGGCCGCCACGCCTCATCGGTAAGCTCTCTTTCACCCGATCCACCCGTGCAGGCTCACCACCATCAGCATGCATTTCGGTGTAAATAAACCCTGGCCGTACGGCATTGACCCGAATCCCCTGAGGGGCAACTTCCACCGCGAGACCGATGGTTAATGTGTCGACTGCCCCTTTAGATGCCGCGTAATCAACATATTCAAAAGGTGCACCGAGCCGCGAAGCGGCCGAAGAGACATTGACGATAGCGCCACCCTTCCCGCCGTGGCGGAAGGCCATACGCTTTACCGCTTCCCGCGCACAAATAAAGCTGCCATTCACATTAGTGGCAAAAATAGTATTCAGACGCTCAGCGTCGATTTGCTCAATGGAGGCCTGAGGCAGCAGCGTGCCGGCATTGTTGACTAAGCCAGAAAGACATCCCAGCTCTTTATCCACAATATTAAATAATTCAACTACCTGCTCTTCCTGGGCAATATCGGCCTGCACGGCAATCGCAGTGCCGCCAGCATGGCGAATCATATCGACCACCTCAAGCGCACAATCCTGACGGCGATGCCAGGTTACGCAGATCTTGTGCCCTTTACTGGCCAGATAAAGCGCGGTGGCGCGGCCGATGCCGCGCGAACCACCTGTAATCAATGTAATGCTATTACTCATGTTGCAGGCCCAGCCTTATTTTATTGTGTTGATCTGATTATCAATATCAGGTGAGTGACACAGGATGCTTAACCGTACCATGCTCAGCAGCATAAAATCTGTCCTCTTTTTTCACCCTGACATTATGGCCTGCAGGCAGGGGACTGATCACATTCAGATACGATAAATGAAGTGCCGAATGGACAACAAAAACAATGTCATATAGCAAATATCGCACAGAAGGGAGTATCGTAGCGGACTGACTGCTGTAGTGTGCGCATGTTCGTCCTGTACCGGAGCCTTTAATGGACATTGTTGGCATTATCATGTCGGCAGGGAAATCCTCTGTCGACGTTGCGCTGTATACCCTGCTTCCCGTAATGGTCGTGATGCTGATCATCATGAAGTATCTGGAGCAGAAGGGGGTGCTGGATATTATTGTGCGGGTGATGTCCCCGGTATTCCGCCCGTTTGGTATCACAGGGCTGGCGATTTTCGCCCTTATCCAGCTTAATTTTGTCAGCTTTGCCGCACCGCTGGCGGCGCTGGCGATGATGGAAAAACGCGGTACGTCTGATCGCCATCTGGCGGCGACGCTGGCGATGATGTTCGCTATGGGGCAGGGGAACGTGTTTTATCCTTTAGTCCCTTTTGGCTTGCATTGGGGCGAGGCGATACTGATTTCGATTATCGGTGGTCTTGCGGCAGCAGCATTAACTTACCATCTGCTCGCCCGAAAACTGCCAGCGGCCAGTGTTGAGCGGGAGCATGAAGAGGCGCCGGAAAGCAAAACGCCTGCCGGGCTGATTGCGATTATTAACGGTGCCGGTTCTGATGCGATAAGGCTGGCACTGGGTTCTGTGCCGATGCTGCTGCTTTCTCTGACCGTCGTGGGGATACTGAAAGCCGCAGGGGCGATCGAAGGGCTGACCTCGCTTCTTGCGCCGTTGCTGGCATATTTCAGCATCTCGGAGATGTATGTCCTGCCTGCGCTGACCAAGTGTCTGGCAGGGGGCACAGCCTATTTTGGCGTGATGTCGGATCTGATGCAAAAAGGGCTGATCACTCCCCAGCAGCTTAATGCTTCCGCGGGGTTCTTGATCCAGACCCTCGATCTTCCAGGGATTGGTATTTTCCTCGGTATAGCCAGTCGTTTTGTCCGGCTGTTCCGCTACGCACTGCCCGGCGCGCTGCTTGGCATTCTGCTGCGTACGATTATTCATGCGGTGATTTACTGATGTTATGCCTTCCGTACAGGGAGGCAATTATCACGTTACTATGACATTTTATTCAGGCTCAATGGCGGCCTGATTTGTTGTCTGCGGAAAAATACAACGTCTTTAACATGACTCCCGGTGTAATACGTGCGTTATTGATAGCTGCGATGATACGCAATTCTCATTTCAATCTGTCGAAAATATAACATCGCCAGCTTTTTATTTGGTAAGGCTTTTTATTTCCAGGTTTTCTCCGGGTTATTCGCGAATTCAGATAATAAGTGCAACGCTTGGTCATGTGGATGGAGGGACGGTTAGCTACCGATAAGCTATCCTG